>JAYTZZ010000180.1:0-18502 GCA_043741595.1 Hyphomicrobiales bacterium
GCTGGAAGAGGTTTACGCCGTTACCCTGCAGGCCATCGACGGCGTCGAACCCCTCGGAGCCGTCGCCCGGGTCGAGCAGGCGATCCCCGGTCGACCAAAGGGTCGCGCCACAGGCGGATAGATTGACCGTGCCGTCCTGGCGGTACCCGAAGGCAAGGGCAACGCCACCATTGGCGTTGCTGTAGGCTGGCGGCAGGCCGACCGAGTACTGATCGGGGACGAGGCGCCAGCGACCGGGCGCCGGATCGCCGGCCGGCTTCGGCACGTAGCGCAGGACGCGGCTTTGTCCTTCGTTGGCGAGCTGGTTGAGGGAATAGTCGCCCGTAGTCGCGCCACGCTCCGCAAGATACATCCGGCCCTGGCTATCGAACGTGATCGACGCAATTTCGATCCCGTCGCCGAGGGAAGGCACCTCGACCTCGAGGCGGGCGCCTGAGCCGGATACCTTGCCAGCGGCAGAAATTGCCGCCGACCATATCTGCGGACCCTGGGCGACCGAATAGTAGAGCCGGCGGTTCAGGACGGCGAGGGCGAAAACGCGGCGCGCCGGCTGAGCGAAGCCCCATGTCTGCGGGTTGCCAGTGTCGAACGCGGGACTTTCGATGTTCACTGGGGGCAACGGGGCCATTGCGACCGGCGGAAGACCGGCACCCGGGCGCCCCTCGACCCCGTGGTCGTAGGTGCCCATGACGGTACCGTCGAGACCGATGCGATGGATGATGCCGGTACCGCGCTCCGCGGCGAAGAGCTGCTTGGTAACGGGGTCGAATGCCAAGCCGCCCAGGCCGGCCACGCTGCCGGTCCCGCTATCGATGGTCGTCAGCAGAGTGACCTCGCCGGTCTCGCCGTCAACGCGCCAGATGGCATTCGGACCGGCGCCGGTTTCCAGCGGTCCGAACTGGCCGGGAACGAATTGCGCTCCGGGAGCGCCCTCGCGGAGCCGGCGCGGCAGGCCGTTCTCGTCGGGCGTGTATATCGAAAGGCCGTACGCGGACGTGGCGGCAAGATAAAAGTTCCGCTGCGGAGAGTTGTCGAGCGCGACGCCGAAAACCTGCCCCACCTGTCCAGCTGAAACAGTAAACGGCTTCGGCGCCGCCGACAGCGACCCTTGGGCGCCCATGGTGGTGAGATCGACCACCTGCGTCGCTGGTCCGTCCGGGTTGATGCTGAGGTAGTCGAACGCATCGGCGCCGTCCGGAGTTTCAGACTGCACGAAGCCGGAGAAGCCGGTGACTACGGCAAAGCCGGGCTGCACAATCGCCTGCTGCGCCGTCGCCGATGCCGCAAAAGCGGTCACGCCCATCAAGGCAGCAGTCAGTGCAGCCGGAGCCCGGCGCCATGCTCTCCGCACCAGCGCCTTGGCCAACGACGACACGACCGACGGCGAACCCGTCTCATCCAGAACTCGCATCACTTCCTCCCGTGTCGCCTGCACTGGCGAGTTCTTGCCGTCAGAAATCAGTCTGCGGGTGAACCGCCACTGTTACAACCGAATCCTGAACAATCGTCCGGGAGGTTATAGGACGCGCAGGAGGTCGGCCGCTGTGACGGCGATCACTTCGGTCGCGGCGCGAAGGTCGGACAGTTGCAGGTGCTCGTCGGCCCCGTGAGCATTTGCCTCAAGAATCGATCGCGGCCCGGCGCCATAGAGCACGGTCGGGATACCCGCCGCCGCGTAGCAGCGCGCGTCAGTGTAGAGCGGGACGCCGGTCGCCGACACCGGAACGCCGAGGATCTTTTCCGCGTTCCGGGAAAGGACTTGCACGAGCTTGTCTGTGCCCAACAACTGCCGCAACGGCTCAGCGAGCATGATGCGCCGGCACTCGACCGTGATCCCCTGCCCCTTCGGCACCGCCGCCTCAATGAGCGCGACGAGTGCCTTTTCGACCTCGGCGCCGTTTTCCTCGGGGATGATGCGGCGATCGATACGGACCTGGATGCGGTCGGGCACGACGTTGGTGTTGATGCCGCCGGAGATCAACCCGACGGTGATTTGGGGCGAACCAATGCCGGGCTCAGCAGAGACAATTTCCGCCAGCCGCAACCGCTCCCCGTAGATCGCTTCAAGCACCGGAACCGTCGCCTCCAGCGCATCTTGCCCCGTTGCCGGCATGGCCGCATGGGCCTGCTTGCCGCGCACTGTCACCTCGAGATGAAGCACACCGTTGTGGGCAGTGGTGATCGCATAGGAAAAGCCGGCGGAAATCGCGAGCGTCGCCTTCGTAAGCCCTTGATCAATAATCCATTTCGGACCGATCATGCCGCCGGCTTCCTCGTCGTAGGTGAAATGCAATTCGATGCCGCCGTCGAGGCCAGCGCTATTCGCTTCGAGCGCCAGCAGCGCGAAGGCGTAGGTGGCGAAGTCCGACTTGGAGACGGCGACCCCGCGGCCGTAGATCGCGCCATCGCGTTCCACCGCGCCATAGGGATCGACCGTCCATCCTTCGCCCGGCGGCACGACGTCGCCGTGTGCGTTCAGCGCGATCACCGGGCCTTTCCCGGTTCCGAACGTCTTCCGCACGATCAGGTTCGTGGCGCTCTTCATGCCATTGGCCCGCACGAGAGCGTCAGGGACGGGATGGCGCTCGACGGTGAAGCCCAACGCTTCCAGCGCCTTGGAGGCGACCTCGGCGGCTGCAGCACAGTCGCCGGGAGGGTTGTCGCTCGGCGCACGCACCAGGGCCTTGAGAAAATCGACTTCGCGCTGCCAGTTGCCTTCGATCGTATCGCGGATCATTTGCCGTTCTCTCCCGCGATCTCAACGATCGTCCGTATCAGGGCCTCAATCGCGAGGCCCATGTCGTCGATCGACACAAATTCCAGCGGGTTGTGGCTGATGCCCGCGCGGCAGCGGACGAAGATCATGCCGATGTCAGTGAGGCGGATCATGGCCTGCCCGTCGTGGCCGGCGCCGGACATCATTTCGCGCGGCGGCTTCCCGGTGACGGCGGCGATGGCAGCTGCGATCGCGCGCTTCAGTCGGGGCGCCGCGACGGCGACCGGCTTCTCGTGGACTGTCTCCGTGCCGATGACGAGCCCGCGACGTGCGCCTATTTGCCGAGCGCGCTGACGGATTTCAGTTGCTGCCTCAATGCGCGTAGCATCATCGGCCGCGCGGACGTCGAGGCTGAGTTCCGCCGTGCCGGGAATGACGTTGCTGGCGCCCGGCGTGACCTTGATCTCGCCGACGGTGGCGACGAGTGAAGCGCTCTCGCCCTTCCGGGCGATCTCCTCGGCGGTGGCGATCACTTCCGCCGCGCCGGCTAGCGCGTCGTGACGTAACGCCATCGGCACCGTGCCGGCGTGGCCTGCCTCGCCGCGCACATGGACGCGGTACCTGCCCTGGCTGGCGATCGCGCTGACCACGCCCAGCGCTTCTCCGGCCATCTCCAACACTGGCCCTTGCTCGACATGGACCTCGAGATAGCCCAGCACATCGGCGCGATGGTAGGCCTCGGCGGTCAGGTGGTCGGGGTCGCCACCGAATTCGGCGAGCGCGGCGCGCATGGTCATGCCGTTCGCATCGACCAGTTCCAGCACACTCGGCTCGACAATGCCGGCGATCGTCGAGGATGTGCTCAGCGTCTTCGTGTAGCGCACGCCCTCCTCGTCGCCGAAGGCTAGTACCTCCAGTTCGAAGGGAAGTGCCACGTTGCGCGCGCGCAGTTCCTCGACCGCCAGAATGCCTGCGACGACGCCGAGGTTGCCGTCAAAACGGCCGGCGTCGATGACGGTGTCGATGTGCGAGCCGACGAGAAGCCGCTTCTTCGCGCGCGGTCCGCTTTTTCCGGCAGCAAGGAGGCCGTGCATGCTGCCGGCGGCGTCCATACGAACGGTCAGCCCTGCCTGCCGCATCCATTCGCCGACAAGCATCGCCGCCCGTTTGTGCTCCGGCGTCAGGTAGAGACGCGTCAGTTTGCCGTCCTCGGCCGTGATCATCGCCAGCGCGTCGATCATCGCTTGGGCGCGCATACCGATGCGCTCTGTCTCGCTCATAGCCGTCACCCGATCTTCGAGGCGAAAGCGGATGATGCGCGCGACCTGGTCGAGCGCCGCCTTGAATTCGACGTCCGGCGGGTTGCCAAGGCGACCCTGAAAGCCGCGGAAGATGTCGTGCTTCGTTGCCCCACGGACGGCGAAGATGAACGGAATGCCGTGGCGATCGCGGTATGCCGCGTTCATTTTCGTGAGGCGGGCGAATTCTTCCGGAGTCAACTTGTCGAGACCGGCGCCTGCCTGCTCGTTCCGCGACTCTTTCGTTAGATCGCCGACGATTGCTGCTTTGCCGGCCAGATCAGGATGGGCCAACAATAGCGCCCGCTGACGCTTTTCATCGGCACGTTCCACGGCGTCGGTGAAGGCGGCGATCATTGCATCCGGTGATAAAAAAGGCCGCCGGTCCGCAGCCTCAGCGGCGACCCATTGCGCGTGCTCCGCAATATCGCCGAACCTTTCGACGAAAGCGTCCTTGGCCAATCGGTTCACGTCGTGGAGGGAAATCGGTAAATCGGCCATTGTCCGCCAGATTCTGCGCGCTTGGCGGACCTTCTATCGGTTCAGGAGGAATGCGCCAAGTTTCTGGCGTTCCTCCCGCGTCATGCCGGTTTCGTTGCCGAGGGGCATGGCGTCGCCGTTGACCGTCTGCGCCAGCACCTGTGCGGCATAGCGGCGGATGTCGTCGGGGCTGCTGAGGATCACATCCTTCGGCGGCGCCGTGATGCCCTCGTGGCTCGGTCGCGCCGAATGACACATGACGCAATGCTTGCCGATGATGTTGAGCACCTCACCATCGGAAACCGTCAGTCCGGCAATCGCCGCGTCGACGCGTGGCGCGGTCATCCAGATCGCGACACCCAGGGCAACCGCTGTGACGGGCAGCGTCCACGCGACCTTTTCCAGCGGATCGCCGGCGTCGTGGCGATTGAGGAGGTGGCGCACAGAGGCACCGACGACGATGATGAGAGCGACAATGAGCCAGGCCTGCGGGTGGCTCGACAGCATCGGATAGTGGTTGCTGACCATCATCAGCAGTACCGGGAGCGTCAGGTAGTTGTTGTGCACCGAGCGCTGCTTGCCGATCGCGCCGAGGCGGGGGTTCGGCGCCTTGCCCTCCATCAAGGAAGCAACGATCTTCCGCTGGTTCGGAATGATGATGCCGAACACGTTCACTGCCATGATCGTACCGATGAACGAGCCTACATGGATGAGTGCGCCGCGCCCCGAGAAGACGTGTGTGAAGATCCACGCTGCGCCGACGATGAGAAGGAACACCGCAAGCGCCAGAAGGCCGGTGCTCTTGCCGATCCGCGACTTGCACAGCCAATCGTAGATGAACCAACCGGCGACGAGGCTGGCGATGGAAATGAAACCCGCCTGGATCGGCAGCATCGGCAGCACCGACTTGCTGATCAGGAACGCGTCGGCGTGCCAGTAGTACTGGAGGATCAGGAGCGCGAAGCCGGTGACCCAGGTGAGGTAAGCTTCCCACTTGTACCAGACGAGATCCGGCGGCAGTTCCTTCGGCGCGACCAGATACTTCTCGACCTGATAGAAGCCGCCGCCATGCACCTCCCAGGCGGTGCCATAGACGCCTTCGCGCATTCCTTCGTGTTTGCGGAGCGAAAGGTCGAGGGCGATGAAATAGAAAGACGTGCCGATCCAGCCGATGCCGACCACCATATGGGCCCAACGGAAGATCAGGTTCAGCCACTCGACGAGAAAGTCGGACATCTCGGGCCTTCATGAAACGGGCGCGCCCCTTGCGAAGCGCGCCCGTGAATCTGCGAAAGCGCAACGCTTAGGCTAGTTGGTGCCCGGCGTGCCGTCGACGCCCTTGACGTAGTAGTCCATCGTCAAGAGCGAGACGTCGTCCATGACCACGCCCTTGTCGGCGACCAACGTGCCATCCTGCTTGTAGATCGGCCCGGTGAACGGGTGGAAGGTGCCAGCAGCCATCTTGGCCTCAAGATCCTTCGCCCCCGCGACGACATCGTCGGGCAGGTTGGTGTATGGGCCCATCTGCACGGTGCCTTCGGTGAGGCCATCCCAGCTCGCCTGGGACTTCCAGGTGCCGTCGAGGACCGCCTTGACCCGGGCGATGTAGTACGGACCCCAATTGTCGATGAGCGAGGTGTAGGTCGCTTTCGGTGCGGCATCGTGCATGTCGTGCGATTGCCCAAAGCCGTGCAGACCGCGTGTCTCTGCGATCTTCAGCGGCTCGGTCGAATCCGTGTGTTGGACAATCGTATCGACGCCCTGATCAAATAGCGCGGTCGCAGCCTTGCCCTCGTCGGCCGGATTCATCCAGCTGTTGATCCAGATGATCTTCACCTTGAAGTCCGGGTTCACGGACTGCGCGCCCAGCATGAACGCGTTGATACCCATGACAACTTCGGGAATCGGGAACGAAACGATGTAGCCGGCATTCCCCGTCTTCGACATCTTGGCGGCGATATAGCCGGCGATGTAACGGCCCTGATAGAAGCGTGCGTTGTAGGTCGTCACGTTCGGCGCCGTCTTGAACCCGGTGGCGTGTTCGAACTTCACGTCCGGATACTTGGCGGCGATCTTGAGTGTCGGCTCCATGAAGCCGAACGAAGTAGTGAAAATGAGCTTGTTGCCGGCTTGGACGAGGCCCTCGATGGCGCGTTCCGTATCCGGCCCTTCAGGGACGTTTTCGACGAAAGTGACCTCGATCTTGTCGCCGAGTTCCTTTTCGAGCGCCTGGACAGCGGTCCAGTGACCCTGCGTCCAGCCGCCATCGGTCTTTGGACCGATGTTGACGAAACCGACTTTCAGTTTTTCCTGAGCTTGGGCAACTGTGCCCATAACCAAGGCAAGCGACAGCGCGGCGGCGGCTGTCATGAGCCTCTTCAACATACGAGTTCTCCCCTGTTTTTCTAAGATTTTGCGGGTAGTCCAGTAGTTCCATTCTATCAATGCAAAAGGCGGGCCGTCGAGCGACCTGCTTAGCCAGCGAATTCCCTTTATCTGTCAGCCACAAACGACTGCCCGAGCATCGTCGGCGTATTGGCGCGGACGAGGATCCGGTTGCCCGAAATGATGACGAGGACGATTACCGTCAGCAGGTACGGCAGGCTACTCAGAAACTGGGAAGGCACCCGAACGCCGATCGCCTGGGCGTGAAATTGCAGGATGCCGACCGCGCCGAAAAGCAGCGCGCCAAGCGCTAGTCGCCAGGGCAGCCAGGTCGAAAAGACGACCAGCGCAAGAGCGATCCAGCCGCGGCCGTTGGTCATGTTGTCGAGCCACTGTGTAGTCGACACAAGCGACAGATACGCGCCGGCGAGCCCCGCGCACGCACCGCCAAACAACGTCGCCAGAAAGCGCACACGGATGACGCTGTACCCAAGGGCGTGGGCTGCGTTGTGATTGTCGCCGACGGCCCGCACGATGAGCCCCCAGCGCGAGCGAAACAGGAACCACGACACCGCAATCGTCAAAGCGACCGTGAGATACACGAGCGGATCCTGCCCAAAAAAAATCTGGCCGATGAAGGGAATGTCGGTCAGCCCGGGAATGTGGATCTTGGCCAACGCAATGCCGGCGCGGCTTGCGTAGGACTCCCCGACGACACCGGAAAGACCCGTACCGAGGAGCGTCAGCGCCAGCCCGGTTGCCACCTGATTGGCAACGAGACCCAACGTGAGGAACGCGAACAGTGAGGCCATCGCCATGCCAGCGAGTATGGACGCTATGATTCCGGCAAATGGATTTCCCGTCTCCACGGTCGCGATGAAGCCGGTGACCGCGCCCATGATCATCATGCCCTCGACGCCAAGATTGAGGACGCCGCTGCGCTCGGCGACCAGCTCGCCAAGCGCCGCCAGCAGCAGCGGCGTCGAGGCGACGATGACGGAGAGGATGATCGCTTCAGCGATGCCCATTGGCCGTCCTCACGACAGGCGCCGGCTGAGCGCGAACGAAACGCAAGCGATAGAGAATGAACGTGTCGCAGGCGAGCACGAAGAAAAGCAGCATTCCCTGGAAGACGCGCGCGGTCTTGCTGGACATACCCAGCAGGATTTGTGCCTGCTCGCCGCCGAGATAGGTGAGGGCAAGAACAAACCCGGCCACCAGAATGCCGAGAGGATTCAGCCGGCCAAGGAAGGCGACGATAATCGCGGTGAAGCCGTAGTTTGGCGAGATCACGACATCGAGTTTACCCACCGGACCTGCGACCTCGCAGATGCCGGCGAGTCCCGCCAGGCCGCCCGACACGAGGAACACAATCAGCGCCATGCGATTGCGGCTGAAGCCGGCAAAAGCGCCGGCGCGAGGAGCCTGTCCGAGCACATTGATCTCGAAGCCGGTAATCGTGCGCCTGAGCACGAACCAGGCGGCGATAACGATGACAAAGGCGAATATCAGGCCGATATGGACACGACCGCCGGGGATCAGCAGCGGCATGATCTGGAAGTCAGTGAACGGTCGGCTTCCGGGAAAGCCGAACCCCTTCGGATCGCGCCATGGGCCTCGCACCATCCAGTCGAGTAGATAGCCCGCGACATAGACCAGCATCAGGCTCGTCAGAATCTCGTTCGTGCCGAAGCGGATCTTGAGGAGCGCCGGGATCGAGCCACACAGCGCGCCACCGACGATCGCCAGAAGCAACATCAGCGGCAGCGTCGCGAAATTCTGGAAGTCGGGAGCGAGAATCGGCAGCGCCGAGCCGAAGATGGCGCCGATGGTCAGCTGACCTTCGGCGCCGATGTTCCAGTTGTTGGACAGGTAGCAGAGAGCGAGTCCAACGGCGATAATGATGATCGGAACCGCCTTGACGATCAGCTCCTGCAGCGTCCACGCGTGGGTCAACGGGTCAATGAAGTAGACATAGAGCCCGCGCAGTGGATCAATGCCGCTCGCCGCGAAGATGACCGCTCCAGCGACGAGAGTCAGGCCGACAGCGACCACGGGCGAAAGTAGCGTCCACGCTGTCGAGCGCTCCGGCCTTCGGATCAGTTCGATGCGCAAGCCCTGCCCCCTGCCCCGTTTGTCCGCCTAGTGCCCGTGCGACGAACCACCCATCAACAGACCGATCTCTTCCCGCGTAGTGCCGTGCGCATCCCGCGCTGGCGACAGGCGCCCCTTCGAGATCACCGCGACGCGATCGGAGATTTCCAGAATCTCATCGAGGTCCTGACTGATGACGAGCACCGCCGAGCCCGCCCGCGCCAGATCGATCAAGGCCTGACGAATAGTGGTCGCCGCCCCCGCATCGACGCCCCATGTCGGCTGGCAGACCACCAGCACACCGGGTTTGCGATCGAACTCGCGACCGACGACGAATTTCTGGAGATTGCCACCGGAAAGCGCACTCGCCTCCGGGTTAGCCGTCCCCTTGCGCACGTCGAAGGTGTCGGTGACGCGGTCGACGATGGCGCGAGCGCTGCCAAAGTTGACGATCATCGATTTGACCAGCCCCTCGCCGGTGCCGTGACGCGTCAGCACCACGTTCTCGGAGAGCGTGAAGCGTGGAACGGCGCCATGGCCGAGCCGTTCTTCCGGCACAAAGGCGGCGTTCAGCTTCCGCCTCGCGTTGACGCTCCGTCGGCCGCAGGGCTCGCCTTCAATGACTACGGCATCTGCGCGGTTGGAGTACCGCTCTCCGGAAAGCGCGTCGAAGAATTCGTCCTGCCCGTTGCCGGCGACACCGGCAATCGAGACGATCTCGCCACCGCGGACCTCAAGTGAAATCTCGTTGAGGCCGACGGCGAACGGGTGCGGCTTTGGCAGCGTCAGGTCGTTGACGGAGAGCCGGACCGGCGCGTCGGCGCTCACCACCGGCGGCGCGCTGACCTGGCGCAATTCGGCGCCGACCATCATGCTCGCCAGCCGGCCAGCTGTCTCCTTCTGCGGATCGCATTCGGCGACGACTTTGCCGTGGCGGAGGATCGTCGCGTGGTGACAAAGCGCTCGCACCTCTTCGAGCCGGTGGCTGATGTAGAGGACCGAGACACCCTCGGAGGCGAGCCGCCTCAGCGTCACGAAAAGATCGTCAGCCTCCTGAGGCGTCAGCACCGAGGTCGGCTCGTCCATAATGATGAGCTCGGGCTCCTGCAGGAGGCAGCGCACGATCTCTACACGCTGGCGTTCGCCCACCGACAGGTCGGCGATCACGGCGTCCGGGTTGAGCGGCAGGCCGTATTCGGCGGAGACCGTGGTGATCCGCTTTTTCAGGTCGGCGAGGTCAGGCGCGTCTGCCAGCGCCAGCGCGATGTTCTCGGCGACGGTCAGAGCGTCGAACAACGAGAAATGCTGGAACACCATGCCGATGCCGAGCCGCCGGGCAGCAGCGGGATTCGGGATCGTCACTGCCTTCCCCTTCCAGCGGATTTCGCCTTCGGTCGGCTGTAGCGCGCCGTAGAGGATTTTCACCAACGTCGATTTGCCGGCGCCGTTCTCGCCAAGGAGGGCGTGTATCTCGCCGGGCTTGATCGAGAAATCGATGTGGTCATTGGCACGAAGCGCGACGAAATCCTTTGTGATGCCAATGGCTTCGAGAGTGGCTTCGCCGGGGAGTCGGGTGAACGCGCGGTTGGACGCCATTGGCTGAAGATTGGCATCCATCAAGCGCGCGCGCTCCGATCCACCAAACGGACCTTCAGGGTCTCGTCGCGCTCGAGCAGTTCGACCGCCGTCATCGCCGCGATCACCGCCGGCAGCTTCGAGTGAACGGCTCCGACCCCGATGGGGCACACCAGCTTGGCGATCCGACCCGGTGGAACCCCGGCGGCTCTGAGCTGGCTGCTGAAGCGCGCGCGTTTCGTCTTTGAACCAATCACGCCGACATAGGGAAAGCGCATATCGCCAAGGGCGGCAGCGGCAACGGCGAGGTCCAGCGGGTGACTGTGCGTCATCGCGAGGACAAAGGTACCGTCGCGCGCGGATGACAGAACGCTTACCGGATCGTCCGCCTGCACTGTGGTGACGTTGGCCGGGATGTGAGTCGGAAAAGCATCCGGCCGCGGATCGACCCAGGTCACGCGGAAGGGCAGCGGCGCGAGAGCCATCACCAGCGCGCGCCCGACATGACCGGCGCCGAAGAGCACGAGAGGCCGTCGCTCGTCGCCGAAGCCCTCGGTCAAGATGCCGCCGGCACAGGCGGCGGCGCCCGGCGGCAACGCATCTTCCACGATCTCGCGGATGACACCTTGATCGGAAACAAGCCGGCCGCGCGTCGTCAGCGCGCCGCTTTCTTCTTTTTCCGCCAGAGCCTTGATCTCGGCGCGTCGGTTCTTCTCGATGATTTCGACAACCACCTCGACGTTCCCGCCGCAGCACTGCCCAAGCTCTGGTCCGAGCGCGAAACCGCGGGTCTCGGCTTTTGCCGCCTTCGGGTTGGCGAGCGCCGCCTGCGCCATCGCGATCGCCTTCCACTCGAGCGTGCCGCCGCCAATCGTGCCGCTGAACGTCGCGTTCGGATAGACGATCATGCGGGCGCCGGCTTCGCGAGGAGACGAGCCACGCGTCGCGGCAAGGGTCACCATCGCCACGCGGCCGTGCTGATCGAGAGCCGCCAATACCTCTTTCCAGACCCGCGGCCAGCCGGGCGTCATATCTCGACCCCGTTGCTGGCGCGGATGGCGCGCATGATCGCCTCGGGAGTCGCCGGCGCGTCGAGGCGCGGCATCACCGCGGGCTTGAGGCTCGCGATGGCGTCGGAGATCGCGGAGAAGACAGAGATCGCGAGCATCAGGGGCGGCTCGCCGACCGCCTTGGAATGGTAGATAGTGTCTTCGCGGTTGCCACCGGACTCGTACAGCGCCACGCGAAAATCTGCGGGCACGTCGGATGCGGTCGGGATCTTGTAGGTCGACGGCGCGTGGGTGCGGAGGCGACCAGCCGAGTCCCATACCAACTCTTCAGTAGTCAGCCAGCCCATTCCCTGCACGAAGCCGCCCTCGATCTGGCCAATGTCGATAGCCGGATTGAGGGACTTGCCGACATCGTGAAGGATGTCGACGCGCGTGACGCGCATTTCGCCGGTCATGGTATCGACGATAACCTCGGAACACGCCGCGCCATAGGCAAAATAATAGAAGGGCCGGCCGTTCGCCTTTTCCCGATCCCAGGTAATCTTGGGCGTCTTGTAGAATCCCGTCGCGGAAAGCTGCACGCGGTTAACAATCGCGGCGTTCGCCAGTTCGCCCAGCTCCATCGTCGTGTTGCCGATAAGAACCTTGCCGTCGGCGAATTCCACGCGCTCGCGGGTGACGTTCCACTTTTCCTCGATGAATTCGTAGAGCCGGTCCTTGATCGTGCGGGCGGCAATCAGGGCCGCCTGGCCGTTGAGGTCGGTGCCGGCGGAGGCGGCCGTCTGCGGGGCGTTAGGCACTTTTGCCGTGGACGTCGCGGTGATCTTCACCTTGTCGAGCGCTACTCCGAATTCCTCGGCGACGACCTGCGCAACCTTGACGAAGAGCCCCTGCCCCATCTCGGTGCCGCCGTGATTCAGGCTGATCGAACCGTCGCGGTAGAGATGAACGAGTGCGCCCGCCTGATTGAGATGAACGAGCGTGAACGAGATACCGAACTTCACCGGCGTCAAGGCGATGCCTTTCTTCAGCACCGGACTGGTGGCGTTGAAGTCCGCGATCTCCTGACGGCGCTCGCGATAGCTCGATGTCATCTCGAGATCGACGACCAGCTCGTTGAGGATGTTGTCCTCCACGCGCATGCCGTAGGGCGTCCGATCGCGGCCGACGCCGCCGTAGAAATTTGCCTTCCGCACGTCGAGCGGGTCGCGCCCGGTGACGTACGCGATGTGATCCATCATGCGCTCCGCGAAGAGCATGCCCTGTGGCCCGCCGAAGCCACGGAATGCAGTGTTTGACACGGTGTTCGTCCGCATCCGCCGCGTCAGTATCTTGCACGCCGGGTAGTAGTAGGCGTTGTCCGCATGGAACATGGCGCGATCGACGACGCCGAGCGACAGATCCACCGAGTGGCCGCAGCGCGCGGAGAGCGTCACGTCGAGACCGCGAATGGCGCCGTCGCGGGAGACGCCAGCGGCATAGTCCACGCGGAAGTCGTGGCGCTTGCCGGTCATCATCATGTCGTCGTCGCGGTCGAGGCGGATCTTGCACGGATGCCCGGTCTTCCAGGCGGCCAGTGCCGCCAACGCCGCCCATTGCGACGCCTGGCTCTCCTTGCCGCCGAAACCGCCACCCACGCGCCGCACCTCGACGGTGACGGCGCTGTCGTCGAGGTTCAGCATGTGGGCGACGACGTGCTGCACCTCGGTCGGGTGCTGCGTGGAGGAGTGGACAAGCATGTCACCGTCCTCGCCGGGGATGGCGAGCGCCACCTGCCCTTCCAGATAGAAGTGCTCCTGCCCGCCGATGCGGAACTCGCCAGTGATCTGGCGCGGTGCGCGGATCATCTCTTCGGCAGGCTCGCCGCGCTCAAAAGCATAGTCCGGCAGAATCTTGGCGTCGGCGACAAGCGCGTCGTCGACGTCGATCGACGGCATCGACGGCGCGGTGCCTATGCGGGCCTTGCGGGTGGCGCGGCGCGCCTGATCGCGCGTATCGGCGACGACGGCGAAGATCACCTGTCCGTAGAATTTCACCGTGTCGCCGGCGATAATCGGATCGTCGCCGACATCGTTCGGGCTCATGTCGTTCTTGCCCGGAATGTCGGCGGCGGTGAGCACGGTCACGACGCCGAGCGATGATCTGGTTGGCTCCAGATCGAGCGAGGTGACGCGCCCGGCCGCGATCGGGGCGTAGCCTACCGCCAAATGCAGCGTCCCGATCGGCTCCAGCATGTCGTCGATGTACTGGGCGGTGCCGGTGACGTGCTTGACCGCGCTGTCGTGGGCATACGGCTGACGCACGATCGTAAAGCGATCGGCGCCCACTTGAGTCTGGGTCACGGCCGGCGCCGCGGCGGGAGCTTGAGTGTCAGACGGGGGCATTGGCTACCGCCCGTTCGCGATGCCCGACGATGCGGGTGCGCGTGCTTGCCGTGCCTGCCACCTCGATCAGCGCCTTGCCCAGCAACGAGTGTGCCGTCTCGACGCGGTAGCGCGCACTCGCGCGGTGATCGTCCAGCGGCTCGAAATCCTCACGCAGTGCAGCGAAGGCTCGCGCCCACGCCTTGGAGTCGCGGAGCTGCTGGCCGGTCAACGCGGCTTCCGCGTTGGCCGCGCGCTTCGGCACGCCGGCCATGCCGCCGTAGGCAAGGCGCGCTTCGGTGATCAGCCCGTCCGCATTCACGGTGAAACGGAACGCACCCATCACGGACGAGATGTCCTGGTCGAAGCGCTTGGTCACCTTGTAGCAGCGGAAGACGTGACCAGCGTCAAGATGCGGCACGATGACTGCGGTCACCAGTTCGCCAAGGTCGCGCTTCTGTTTGCCGTACTCGATAAAGAATTCCTCGACGGCCATGGAGCGCACTTGCCGCCCCTTGCGCAGCTCGACCTTGGCGTCGAGGGCGATCAGCGCCGGCGGCGTGTCGCCGATCGGCGAGCCGTTGGCGACGTTACCGCCAACGGTGCCCGAGGCGCGCACCTGCCGCGAGCCGAGCCGGCGGAGCAGTTCGCCAAGGTCCGGGTCAATCTTCGCGAAGAACGGCTCGACCTGTGCGTATGTCGCACCCGCGCCGATGATCAACTCGTGGCCCGTGTCCTCGATCTTGTCGAATGTCGCGACCTTGCCGACGTGGATGATCTTCGCGATGTCGCGGAGCTGCTTGGTGATCCAGAGCCCAACGTCCGTGCCGCCGGCGACGATGGTCGCTTCCGGATGCTTTTCGTAAAGCGCCGCCAGACTGTCGAGAGAGGACGGCGCGGCGAAGAAGCGGTCGTCATCGCCAACGAATACATCTTCACCGTCGGCGAGGAAGGTGAGCACACCGGTCATGTCGCCCGCTCCTGTGCGGAAGCGATCCTTGCGTGGCTCGGCGCAAGCGGCGACGCCTGCGTCGACAATCGGGCGGTAGCCGGTGCAGCGGCAAAGATTGCCGGCGATGGCGTCGTTGACCTCGTCGCGCGTGACCGCGCCGTCGGTCGCTTGATAGAGCGCGAAGAGCGCCATGACAAAGCCCGGTGTGCAAAAGCCACACTGCGAGGCGTGGTTCTCGACCATCGCCAACTGTACGGGATGGAGTGTACCGCCGGTCTGCACAAGGTCTTCAACCGTGACGATTTCAGACCCATCCACCTGTCCGAGAAAAAGGATGCAGGCGTTGACCGGCTCGTAGGCCATCTTGCCGTCGCGCAAGCGCCCGAGCGCTACCGTGCACGCGCCACAGTCGCCCTCGCCGCAACCTTCCTTGGTGCCGGTGGAACCCTCGTTCTCGCGGAGGTAATCGAGCAGCAGCATGGTCGGCGGTACATCGACCAGCTCGACCAGCCGGCCCCGGCGAATGAATCGGATTGTCGGGCGCATCAACTTCCCCGGTATGTGGAATAGCCGTACGGGGAGAGCAGCAGCGGCACGTGATAGTGGTCGGCCGGGGTGGCGACACCGAAGCGGATCGGCACAACATCCAGGAACGCTGGGTCGGACAGCGACCCACCCGCCTTTCGCAGGTAGTCGCCGGCGTGGAAGCGCAGCTCATAGACTCCGGCGGCGAGGGCGTCGCCTTCGAGCAGCGGCTTGTCGAGGCGGCCGTCGGCATTGGTGGTGGCAATCGTCAGCCGTTCGGTGCGGGCGCCGACGCGATAGAGTTCGACGGTCAACCCCGCCGCCGGCTTGCCGGAAGCGGTGTCGAGAACATGGGTTGTCAGGCGTCCCATCGGCTTATCGTTCCATGCGCCAACTCCCGGCCACGGGGACGGTCGTGCCACGCCGAAGAGAGTGTGGCACCGGGCGCGAATTGGCAGAACCTAAGTTTCCACAATGGATTATGCCGAATTGCTGATCAAACGCTATTTTTCGGCAGTCACTGCGGCGAATTAGGGCAATTCGTTGGGGAAAACCGAAAATCAGGGAATGAGGACTGTGGCACCCACGGTCCTTCTCGACTCGAGAGCGCTGTGCGCGGCCGCGGCCTCCTTCAGCGGGAACGTCTGGCCGATCTGAATCTTCACCCTTCCATCGGCAATGACCGCAAAGAGTTCCGTGGCGGCGGCCTCAAGGTCGCCGCGCTTGCCGAGGTAGTGAGCGATGGTCGGCCGGGTCGCGTAGATCGACCCTTTCTGCAGGAGAAGTAGAATCGGGAAAGGCGGTGGTACCCCCGACGATTGTCCGAACGAGACCCACGTGCCGAGTGGCTTGAGGCAATCGAGCGACGCAGGAAACGTGTCCTTGCCGACGGCGTCATAGACGACGTCGACGCCGGCGCCGCTGGTGATCTCCTTCACCCGCTCGACGAAATTCCCCGTCGCGTAATTGATGACGTGGTGGCAGCCGTTGTCTCTCGCCAACTCAGCCTTCTTCTCTGACCCGACGGTGCCGATGACGGTGGCGCCGAGCGCCCTCGCCCACTGGCACGCGATCTGGCCGACACCGCCGGCTGCTGCATGGAAGAGGATCGTGTGGCCCCGCTCGACCATGAAGGTGCGCCGGAGGAGGTAGTACGCGGTCAGCCCTTTCAGAAACGCCGCGGCCGCGGTCTTGTCGTCGATCCCGTCCGGGATGTGGACCAGCCGCTCAGCCGGGGCGACACGCACCTCGGCATAGCCGCCCTTGAGCCCCTGATAGACGACGCGGTCGCCGACCTTGACCGAGGTCACGCCCGGTCCGACCGCCTCGACAACGCCGGCCCCTTCCGAACCCATGATCGCAGGCAGCGGCAACTGGTAGAGCCCGCTCCGGTCGTAGGGGTCGATGAAGTTCACGCCGACCTCGGTCTGCCTCAAGCGGACTTCCCCGGATCCCGGTGGCGGTACTGGCACCTCGACCCAGCGCATGACGTTCGGGCCGCCGGGTTCGTCAATCCGGATCACATGAGGCATGGCTGACAACTCTTCGTCACCGACCGCGGTCGGACCACCGCCGCCGCGTTCTTTCCTAGCGCCTCATCCCCGACAGCGGCAACCCTTGCTCACGCCTTCTTGCGACCGAGTGCACTTGCGTAGAGCACGCTCACGATCATCACAGGCAGCGTTGTCGCCAGCCCTACGCGCAGGCCCCAGCCCTCTGCCACGAAACCGACGAGCGGCGGGCCAATGAGTGAGCCGCTGTAGGCGATCAGCGACAGCGCTGCCACGTTGACGGCGGGCGAACGATCGCCCTGCCCCGCGGCTGCGGCAATCGCCAGGGGAAACCCGACCGAAATGCCCAGACCGATAGCCGCGAACCCGAAGATGGCAAGCGGCAACCCCGTGGCGACGACGAGCGCCAGGATGCCGATGATCGACACGACGCCACAGATACGACCGATGGCCACCGGTCCGTACCGATCGGTGAGGGTGTCGCCGAGCAGTCGCCCGCCCGCCATGAACGCCGAGAACAGACCATAGCTGATGCCGGTCCAGGCCGCCGATGCGCCGATCGTCTCGCGCAGGTACACCGCGCCCCAGTTCCGCGTCGTCAGTTCGGCCAGGATCACGCCGAAAGCGAAGATGCAAAGGCCGGCCATTGCCACCGATGGGAATGCGACGATCGGTTTTCGGGCGCCGTTATCCTTTTCGGGCGGAAGCGTCGGCAACATGCGGGCGAGCGCGACGCCCACCGGAGTCATCACCACGGCCACGATCAGAAGATGCCAGCGCGGATCGACAGCGGCTTGAGCGAACGCCCCGCCGACAACCGACCCGAGGATAGACCCGACGCTCCAGAGACCATGGCAGCGGCTGATGATCCGCCGGCCGATCTGCGCCTGGATGCGCGTAGCCTCGACGTTGACCGCCAAGTCGTTGACCACATACGTCGCGCCCATGAGGAAGAGCGCCGCGAAAAGCGACGCGGTGTTCCAGGCCCAGCCGGGCAGCGCCAGGGTGAAGCAGTACGTCGGCCACGCCACCATCAGGACGCCGCGGGCGCTGTAGCGCTCGACGAACCGGGCAGCCAACGACATGGCGATAAATCCGCCGATCGGCATATCGAGCATAGCAATAGACAATTCCGCCGGGCCAAGGCCGAGAGCGTGCTGAACGTCCGGGATGCGCGGAAACCAGTTCAGCTGCGTCGCCGCCTGCAAGGCGAACAACGCCATCGTCAGGCGGGCGGGCGTGATCCAGGGGGCGCCGATCGCGGCACCGGGAGAGACTGCTTCGCTCACGCCTTGCGCTTCTGTCGGTTGCTGCGGGCGACGATGTTGAGCGCTTCAACGGCCGTCGAGAACGCCATAGCCGCATAGAGGTAACTGCGCGGGATGTGGAAGCCGGCCCCGTCGGCTATCAGCGCAAAGCCGATCATCAGCAGGAACGCGAGCGCCAACATCCGCGCAGTGGGGTGGCGATGGATGAAACCCGCGATAGCCCCCGACGCCAGATACATGACGCCCACCGTGATGATGACGGCGGCGATCATTACGCCGATATGCTCGGCGACGCCGATGGCCGTGATGATCGAGTCGATGGAGA
>JAYTZZ010000181.1:0-3528 GCA_043741595.1 Hyphomicrobiales bacterium
GCCGACGGCGTTACCTGCGAAATGGCCGTCATGCTTGCGCCGATAGAGGCGGCATCAGTGCCGCGCTCGGCGCTGGTGTTCTCCGACGACGGGCATCTCGGCATTCGCATCGTCGACAACGAGAGCAAGGCGCAGTTCCTTCCCATCGACCTCGTCGAAGACGGGCGGGAGGCCGTCTGGGTTACCGGTGTCAAGCAGGCGAGCCGGGTCATCGTCGTCGGCCAGGACTTCGTCAAGGATGGCGATCCGGTCGAAGCGGTCTCGGCGGCCGAGGCTGAGGCCAAGGAGCAACCGCCGGCATGAGACGAATAGTAGATTTCGCCGTCGGCCACGCCCGGCTGACGCTCGCAATCCTCGTCTTCCTGCTCGCGGCGGGGGCGCTGGCCTACATCAGCATCCCGAAGGAAGCTAACCCCGATATAACGATACCGATCATCTACGTGCAGCTTTCGGCGCGCGGCATATCGCCGGAAGACGCCGAGCGCCTTCTGGTCAGGCCGATGGAGACGGCGCTCAAGTCGATCGGCAGCGTCAAGCAGATGCGCGCATCAGGTTTCGAGGGCGGCGGTTTCGTGCTGCTTGAGTTCGACGCGGGCTTCAATTCCGACGTGGCGCTTGCCGACGTACGCGCCAAGGTCGACGATGCCAAACGCGATTTGCCCGCCGACGCCGACGAGCCGGGTGTGCATGAGGTCAACCTCAGCCTTTTTCCGGTGATCATCGTGACGCTGTCCGGCGACCTCTCGGAGCGCGCCCTCGGCACTCTCTCCCGACAGGCGCAGGATGCGCTCGAGCAAGTGCCGGGTGTGCTCTCCGCTACGCTGCAGGGCACGCGCGACGAGGCCGTCGAGATCATCGCCGAGCCGATGCTTCTGAAGAGCTACGGTGTATCGCTCGATCAGTTTGCGTTCGCCGCTTCTGCGGGCAACAGCCTGGTGGCCGCGGGCGCGCTGGAGGGGCCGCAGGGACGCTTCGCGGTCAAGGTGCCGGCGCTTATCGAGACGCCCGAAGACGTTCTCAACATTCCGGTGGCCGCCTCGAATGCCGCCGCGGTCACACTTGGCGACGTCGCCAGCATCCGGCCGACGTTCAAGGACGCGACCTCGATCACGCGGGTGAACGGGCATCCTGCGGTGGCCATCGAGGTTTCCAAGCGCGCCGGCGCCAACCTCATCGACACAGTCGATGGGGTCAAGGTGGCGATCGCGACCCTCGAAAAAGGATGGCCGCAAACGGTCAAGGTCCAGTTTCTGCAGGACCAGTCCAAGTTCATCAAGGACATGCTGACCGATCTGCAGAACAGCGTGATCACCGCGGTGCTGCTGGTGGTTGTCATTATCCTGTTCTTCCTCGGCGGGCGCGCCTCGATCTTCATCGGCATCGCCATTCCATTCTCGTTCCTCGTCGGCGTTCTCGCTCTCAGCATGGCGGGGCTGACGGTGAACATCGTCGTGCTGTTCAGCCTGATCCTCGCCGTTGGCATGCTGGTCGACGACGCCATCATAGTGTCCGAATTCGCCGAGCGGCGAATGAGCGAAGGCATGAAATCGCGCGAAGCTTACGCTTTCGCGGCGAGCCGCATGTCGGGGCCGGTGATCGCGGCGACGCTGACGCGCATCGCGGCGTTTTCGCCGCTGCTCTTCTGGCCGGGAATTGTCGGCCAGTTCATGGGCTACCTGCCGCTGACCCTGATCGCGACGCTGTCAGCTTCGCTGGTGGCGGCGCTGATCTTCACGCCGACGCTGGGCGCGCTTGTCGGCAAGGCGCACGAGGTCGTTCACGACGCGGCGCCACGCGATGGAGCCTACCTCAAGACCGTACGTCTCGCCGTCCGCCATCCGGGAATCACGATCATACTCTCAATAGCGCTGCTCATCGGCGTGCCCTTCCTCTACGGCAAGATCGGCAAGGGCGTGGAGTTCTTCCCGAACGTCGAGCCCGATGTCGGCGTTGTTCTGGTACATGCACGCGGCAACATCTCGCTTGCCGAGAAGGACCGCCTGGTGCGCGCTGTCGAGGCGAAAATCCTCGACATGCCGGAACTGTCGTCGGTTTACGCGCGCACGGGCGCCGCCGGCCAGGGCGGTTCCAACGACGTGACCGAGGACGTCGTCGGGCAGATCCAGTTCGAATTCGTCGACTGGCAGAAGCGGCGCCCGGGCGGCGACATCATGGACGACATTCGCGCCCGCGCCTCCGCCATTCCGGGCATCAAGGTCGAAGTGACGGCGCCGAACGCAGGCCCACCGACCGGAAAGCCCATCCAGATCCAGTTTGCCAGTGACTATCCGGATGCGCTGCGCGCGGCGGCGCTCAAAGTATCCGGCGAGCTCGCTAAGCGACCAGAGATACTCGATCTCGACAACGGCCTGCCGACCCCCGGCATCGACTGGCGCCTCGAGATCGACAAGGCGGAAGCCGCGAAGTTCGGCATCGGTGTCGGATCGGTCGGCTCGGTGGTGCAGCTTGTCACCAATGGGTTGAAGATCACCGACTATCGTCCGCAATCCAGCGACAAGCCGGTCGACATCATCCTGCGCGTGCCGGAAGACCGGCGGACCCTCAATCAGATCGACGATTTGCAAATTCAGACTGCGGCCGGCTCGGTGCCGATCGGCAATTTCATCAAGCGCGTGCCGGCGCAGCGGACGGGCATCATCAATCGAATCGACGGCAAGCGCGTCATTACCGTCAGCGCCAACGTAGCCGAAGGCGTGCAGACGGCCGTGGTGCAAGCGGAGATCACCAAGGAGCTGGAGGCCAACGCTGCGGAATTCAACAAAGGTGGGATCACCTGGAAGCTCGCCGGCGAGGACGAAGAACGCGACCAGGCCAGCGCCTTCCTTGGCAAAGCCTTCGGCGCGGCAATCTTCCTGATCTTCGCGGTACTGCTGGCGCAGTTCAACAAACTATCGAGCGTCTTCCTGGTGCTTTTCGCCATCATCCTCTCGACGATTGGCGTTTTCATTGGCCTCATGATCATGGGTCAGGCCTTCGGCATCGTGATGACGGGGGTAGGCATCATTGCCCTCGCGGGCATTGTCACGAACAACAATATTGTGCTCATCGATACATACGACCGACTGCGCAAGGAAGGCGTGCCGGTGGAGGAAGCCATTATCCGCACCTGCCGCGAACGTGCGCGCCCCGTGCTTCTGACGGCAGGCGCGGCGATCCTCGGCGTGCTGCCGATCGCCTTTGGCGTCAACGTCAACTTCATCGCGCGCGAGATCACCGTTGGGGCTCCGGCCGCTCAGTGGTGGATCCAGCTTTCGACGGCGATCGTGTTCGGCCTCGGCTTCGCCACCATCCTGACGCTGATCGTGACGCCGGCTCAGCTCGCCTTCCTCGCCAAGATGAAGGGGTGGGTCACCTGGTGGCGCGAGCGGCGGGCGCGGAAAAAAAGCATCGCCGCCGGCGCCGGTTCCCCCGCGCACGCGCGTACAACCGACGATCAGAACCAGACGCAGTTTTAGGTAGATCTCAGTCGAGCGACGGTCATTCACGATTTGAATGACTGTCGCAAGA
>JAYTZZ010000182.1:0-8204 GCA_043741595.1 Hyphomicrobiales bacterium
TCTGACAAAGCGGCAGTTCCGTCCTCGAGCTTCGCAACCTTCGCAGCGGCGTCTTTCAGTGCGACGGCCCCTTGTTCGCGTTCCCCCTCAAGTGCCGCGATCTCGGTATCAGCCTCCTTCAGCGCGGCAGCCTGCGCTTCGACCACTGCCCCGAGCTTATTGCGTTCGACCACCAGACCAATAGCGATGTAGATGAAAACAGCAAAAACAACGACGACCACGGCACCGAGTGCCAGTCCAATCGGGCTGTTCCACTTCATCTTTCCCCCTCGCTCTCGTCGGTTGGCGCGGTCCGCGCGCCTCAGCCTTAGCGCCAGAAGAACCACTTGTGCAGGTAGCACGGCTATCCCGCCGCAATCATCTCCGAAACAAGCGTCCGGTGATGACCGGGTGATGACCGGCCCCGCTGGGCCGACTCCGAGTGAATTGCCCTGAACCAATAAGCCATTGGGAACTATAAGGAAAATTGGAGCGGGCGAAGGGATTCGAACCCTCGACCCCGACCTTGGCAAGGTCGTGCTCTACCCCTGAGCTACACCCGCTCACGTTCGACCGGGTGGGATAGTCGTTCCGGCCGAGCCCGGCTTATATCGCTGCCGCCCCGCCGATGGCAATATCGGCGGCCTCCTAAGAATCCCCGAATCCCTTCGGATAGTTACCTTCATGCCCGCCACCCGCGACGACCTGATGGCTATGCTGGCCCGCCTCGGCATCGCCACCGTCACCGTCGAGCACCCTCCTTTGTTCACCGTCGAGGAAGCGCAGGCGCTCCGCGGCGAGGTGCCGGGTGCCCATACCAAGAACCTGTTCCTGAAGGACAAGAAGGACGCCCTTTTCTTGGTAGTGGCGCCGGAGGAAGGCGCCATCGACCTGAAGCACCTGCATCACAAGATCGGCGCCAGCAGCCGCCTGTCTTTCGGCAAGCCCGAGCTTCTTATGGCGGCGCTGGGCGTCCCGCCCGGCGCGGTCACGGCGTTCGCGCCTATAAATGATACAGGCGGTCGCGTGACAGTTGTCCTCGACGAAGCGTTGATGGTTACTGACCGCCTCAACTGTCACCCCCTCGTCAACACAGCCACCACCACCATTGCCGCCGTCGACCTCCTCGCCTTCCTGAGGGCCACTGGCCACAAGCCACTGATCGTCCCGATCTCGGCTCAAAGCGCCCGCGAATTGTGAAATCCGCGCCGGCGCTCCATATTTAGGCGGAGACTTGATATTCCCGCCTCGAGAGAGAGGCCAGAAACGGATGAGACCATGAGCATGACGATGCCCGATCTGGGCAATGCGCCGGCTGCGAATGCCGGTCCGAACGGCGTCAACGCCGCCGATCTCATCAAGGACACCACCACCCAGGCCTTCCCCAAGGATGTGCTGGAGGAGTCGCGGCGTCAGCCCGTTCTTGTCGATTTCTGGGCGCCCTGGTGCGGCCCGTGCAAGACCCTGTCGCCGATCATCGAAAAGGCGGTCACCGCTGCCAAGGGTGCGGTTCGCCTCGTCAAGATGAACATCGATGACCATCCTTCGATCGCTGGCCAGCTCGGCATTCAGTCGATCCCGGCGGTCATCGCTTTCCAGAATGGTCAGCCGGTCGACGGTTTCGTCGGCGCGCTCCCCGAGAGCCAAGTGAAAGCGTTCATCGATCGCCTCGCCGGTCCCGCCGGCCCGAACGACACGCAGCTGCTCGTCGATGAAGGCAACCGACTCCTCGCCGTCAAGGATGTGGCCGGTGCCGCCGAGCATTTCGCTGCGGCCCTTTCCGCCGACCCCACGTCGGTCGCTGCCATAGTAGGGCTAGCCGGCAGCCACCTTGCGACTGGGAACCTCGACGCCGCCCGCCAGATGCTGGCCACCCTTCCCGCTTCGGCCACGACCGATCCGGCGGTCGCCACCGTCCGCGCCCGCATCGACCTTGCCGAGCAGACCGCCGCATTGGGTGACCCGGCGGCCTTGGCTGCGCGCCTCGCGGCCGATCCCAAGGATCATCAAGCCCGCTTCGACCTCGCCCTCATCGAGAACGCCAGAGGAAACCGTGAGGCGGCTATGGATCACCTCCTTGAAATCGTTGCCCGGAACCGTAGTTGGGACGAGGAGAAGGCCCGCAAGCAGTTGGTTACGTTCTTCGAGGCGTGGGGGCCGACCGACGAGGCGACGCTTTCCGGGCGCCGCCGTCTTTCGTCGCTTTTGTTTTCGTAAACGGCGGACCTGAGACGGCCGCCAGACAGGATGCCCGCGAGGTTCGATGAAAGCTGGTAACTGCGATTATGGCTGCGCCGGCGACATGCCGTCGGTGATCCCGGTCTTTCCGCTTCCGGCGGCGCTTCTCTTGCCGCGCTCCGACATGCCGCTCAATATTTTCGAGCCGCGCTACATTGCCATGATTGACGCCGCGGTTGCCGGCAACCGGGTCATCGGCATGGTCCAGCCCGACGAGAACGCCGCCCCGTGTGCATGCGGCCCGAGCCTCCGCGCGGTCGGCTGCGCTGGCCGCATCGTTTCCTTCGCCGAGACCGGCGACGGCCGCTACATGATTACGCTCACCGGCATCGCCCGTTTCCGCATCCTCGAGGAGATACTGCTTGCCGCTCCCTTCCGCCGCTGCCGCGTCACCACCGACCCATTCGCCACCGATTTTGTCGCCGCTGACGAAACTGTCGATCGCAACGCCGTGCTCCGTGCTTTCCGCGCGTACCTCAACGCCCACAGCCTCGATGCCGATTGGGAAAGCGTCGGCCGCGCTTCAAACGAGACGCTCGTCAACGCCTTGGCGATGATGGGACCGTTCTGTCCGGCCGAGAAACAGGCCCTGCTCGAGGCGCCCGACCTGAAAGCCCGCGCCGAGACTCTTGTCGCCATCGCCGAGATGGCGTTGCCGCGCGCCGGCGGCACTGGCAGTGACGGGAAGATGCTGCAATGAGCCCCGTCGAGCCCGAGCGAGACAAAATCGGCCAGGTCGTGCGCGCTGCCGGCGTCATCGACCCCCGGCTGCTCGAGATCCTCGTCTGTCCGCTGACCAAGACGACGCTCGAATACGACGCCGAGCGTCAGGAGCTGATCAGCCGCGCCGCCAAGCTCGCCTAGCCAATCCGCGACGGCATCCCGATCATGCTTGCCGACGAGGCCCGGCCGCTCGACGATTGACCAACCTGCCCCTTGAGGAAAGGTCGAAAATGCTCTGCGATTTCGGGAGGAGGTTCGCCGCTACCCCCAGAAGGCGTAGCGCAAGAGAGCGATCGTCGCTGCCACGCAAACGAAGAAGATGCCGGCGCCGATGGGCGAGCCCCAGCCGTACCACGACATCGCGGCGTTGGCGTATTTCCACTCCTGTTCTTCCGTGCGAACGTCGGGATTTGTCTGTGCAGACATGCTCGAAACTCCTTGTTGCTCAGCTGACGAGAATTGACTTCTCAAGTAAGTATCTTAGTATCTAAGATAATGCAACTTGCAAAGCCATCGCGTCGAACGACGCGTTCGGCCCTCATCAAAGCGCTCAACCATGCTGCGCGCGAGGCCAGCGGCCTTGGTATCGTGCTCGGCGAGGCGGCTTCGGCGCGCCTCGGTGTCAACAGCACCGACTTCGAATGCTTGGATTTCATCGGCGCCGACAACGGCATAGCCGCAGGCGATCTGGCCAAAGCGACGGGGCTAACCACCGGCGCCATCACTGGCGTGGTCGACCGGCTGGAGAAGGCTGGACTCGCCCGCCGCGTCCGCGACGCCGGCGATCGGCGTAAGGTTTATGTCCGAATGACGCCGAAGGCCCGCCGCTGGGCGGAAGTCTATAACGCCACTTTCGGGCGCGACATCAATCGCCTCGCCGACGCCTATACCGACGCTGAGATCGACCTCATCGCCGGATATTTCAAGCGAAGCAGCGTCGTCATCCTCCGTCAGATCGAGAAGCTGAAGAAACGCTAGATCGTCTCCCCGCGTAAGAGCCGCGGTGCCTCCCCCGTACCCGCGCCTGACGCCTCATCGATAAACAGCCGCTTCAATCGTGGCAGTCTGTCGACGGCGCCGAGCCCAACGTCGCGCAGGATACGAAGCGCCGGGTTGTCGTTGGCGAAGAGTCGGTTCATCCCGTCGGTGACGAGGCCCATCTCCATCGTGTCATAGCGCCGCCAACGCTGGTAGCGATCGAGCACCGTCATCGACCCGATGTCGAGACCCAGCCTGTGCGCCTCGACGATCGTCTCGGCTAACGCCGCCACGTCCCGGTAGCCGAGGTTCAACCCCTGGCCCGCGATCGGGTGGATGGAATGCGCCGCGTCGCCGACGAGCGCGAAGCGCGGCTTGATGAATTCGCGCGCCAGCGTGATGCCAAGCGGGAATGCCTTCGGCTTGTCGACGACCGTGATCGCGCCGAGGCGATGACCGAAGCGCCGCTCGAGCTCGACCTGGAAGACGAACGCGGCGGCGCCGATGAAACGCTCCGCGACTTCGGTCGGCTCCGTCCACACCAGCGACGAGCGATTGCCTCCATCTTTGGTGGATTTGAGCGGCAGCGTTGCGAACGGCCCGCCCGGAAGGAAATGTTCTTCCGCCCGCCCGCCGTGCGGTCTTTCGTGAGAGACGGTCACGACCATGCCCGTCTGCCCATACGCATGGCCAACTGTCGCAATGCCGGCGAGCCCGCGGAGCTTCGAGTTGACGCCGTCGGCGGCGACCAGCAGCCGTGCGCGAAATCCGCCGCCGCTCTTCGCAGTTGCCGCGACCGCACCGGCCTCGACCGCGAAATCCGTGATCGCGTCCGGCGCGATGATGGTGACGCCCCCCGCTTCCGCCGCAACCTTCAGTGCCGCAACCACGACCCCGTCCGGCACGACGTGCGCCATCGGTTCCCCGCCGGCGCGACTGTCATCATCTCCGGTAAAAGTCAGGAACACCGCTCGTACCGTGTCGCGGGTCCGGCTGTCTGTGACGATCATATCCGTTACCGGCTCGGCATCGCCGGCGACAGCGTCCCAGACGCCGAGCGTCGCCAGCATCCGCTGGCCACCAGCGACGATGGTCGATGCCCGTCCTTCGCGCGGCCAGGAGTCCGATGCTGCCGCGTCCACGAGCGTCACCGCCAGCGACGGTGCCGAGCGGCGAAGCGCGAGCGCCAGCGCCAGGCCCACTTGTCCCCCGCCTGCGATGAGAACGTCCGTCGTGGCAGTCATCATTCTTCCTCGACACCATCCTACCAGAATGGCTCGTCGAGCCCTCCCCTTGCGCGAGGGCCGGAGGGAAACCATGCCGAACGCGGCGGCGTGGATTCCAGACCCGGCACATCGCGTGATATGACCCGCGACCAGCCGGTACCCGAGGAATCATCATGCAGACGGCGATTGGTACGCTCCTCTCGATCCTCGATCTCGAGAAGCTGGAAGAGAATCTGTTCCGTGGCCTCAGCCCGCAGGTCGGCTGGCAGCGAGTCTTCGGCGGTCAGGTCATCGGCCAGGCGCTCGTCGCCGCCGCCCGCACTGTTGAGGGCCGGGGCGCCCACTCGCTCCATGCTTACTTCATGCGCGAGGGCGATCCCGCCGTGCCCATCATCTATCAGGTCGACCGCATCCGCGACGGCAAGAGTTTTGCCACCCGTCGCGTCGTCGCCATCCAGCACGGGGCGGCGATCTTTTCCATGTCGGTGTCGTTCCAGGTCGATGAGAAGGGCCTCGACCATCAGATCAAGATGCCTGACGTGCCGCCGCCCGAGGATCTCCCGAGCGAGGAGGAACTCAAGGCAGCGTACCTCCACAACGCGCCGGAGGGCGTCCGCCGCTATTGGGAGCGTCCGCGGCCGATCGAGCTTCGCCCCGTCGACCTCCGGCATTTCTTCAGCCGCGAGAAGCTGGAGCCGCTGCAGTACGTGTGGGTGAGGGCAACCGGCACGCTTCCCGACGATCCTGACATCCACCGCTGCGTGCTGGCCTACGCCTCGGACATGACGCTGCTCGACACCGCCCTCTTCGCCCATGGCCGGATGATCTTCGACCCCAACCTGCAGGCGGCGAGCCTCGATCACGCCCTCTGGTTCCATCGTCCTTTCCGCGCCGATGAGTGGCTGCTCTACGCCGAAGACAGCCCGTCGGCGTCTGGCGCGCGCGGGTTCACCCGCGGCAGCTTGTTCAGCCGGGATGGCCGTTTGGTCGCCTCGGTTGCCCAGGAAGGACTCATCCGGGTGCGCTCTTAGGGCGCTGGCTGCCCAAGGCTTGGGCAAATCAGCAAATTTGCACAACCATTAGGCACGTGGCCTAACCCCATTGCGGCGAATTGCTGGCGCCCGCCGGATTTGCCGGGAATTCAGCACTTTGCCGCCCTTCCGGCGAATTGGCACGGACCTTGATTTAAGAGGTTCGGTCAAAGCCGTCGGCAGCCCCGACGGCGTTCACCGCATTTGCTTCGTACGTTCGCATGTCCAGCGGACGGCGGGCGTAAACGGGGAAACTCCGCCATGAAAATAGTGATGGCTGTCATCAAGCCGTTCAAACTCGACGAGGTGCGCGATGCCCTCACTGCGGTCGGCGTCCAGGGTCTGACCGTGACCGAAGTGAAAGGGTACGGGCGCCAGAAGGGGCACACCGAAATCTACCGCGGCACTGAATATGCCGTGAGCTTCTTGCCCAAGATCAAGATCGAGATCGGTGTGCCCACCGATCAGGTCGACAAGGTCGTCGAAGCGATCACCTCGGCCGCCAAGACCGGCCAAATCGGCGACGGCAAGATCTTCGTCTTTTCCATCGATCACGCCGTGCGTATCCGCACCGGCGAGACCGACAACGACGCGCTGTAAGGAGCTCCTCCGATGAATACCCGATTGAAGAAAACTCTCCTCGGCGCAGCCGGCGTCCTTGTGGCGCTCACGGTTTCCGCCTTGGCCCAGGATGCTGCCGCCCCAGCGGCGGCGGCCGCTCCCGCGATCGACAAGGGCGACACCGCCTGGATGCTGACCTCGACCGCCCTCGTCCTCCTCATGACCATCCCGGGCCTCGCGCTCTTCTACGGCGGCATGGTGCGCAAGAAGAACGTCCTGGCGACGGTCATGCAGAGCTTCGCCATCACCTGCCTGATCACGATTGTGTGGATGGTCGCCGGCTACTCGTTGGCCTTCACGCCGAACGCCAGCGAAGGCATGAACGCCTACATTGGCGGTTTCGACCGCTTCTTCCTCAAGGGAATGGGAGTCGAGGCCGTCTCGCTCACCATCCCCGAGTCGGTGTTCATGATCTTCCAGATGACCTTCGCCATCATCACGCCGGCGCTCATCGCCGGCGCCTTCGCCGACCGCATGAAGTTCTCGGCGATGATGTGGTTCATGGGTCTGTGGTCGATCATCGTCTACAGCCCGATCGCCCATTGGGTGTGGGGCGGCGGCTTCCTCGCCACCGGCACGCTGACCGGCGGCGCGGCGGTTCTCGACTTCGCCGGCGGTACCGTGGTGCACATAAACGCCGGCGTTGCGGGCCTCGTCTGCGCTCTCGTCCTCGGCAAGCGCGTCGGCTTCGGCCACGACAACTTCGCCCCGCACAACCTGGTGCTCTCGGTGATTGGCGCCTCGCTTCTGTGGGTCGGCTGGTTCGGCTTCAACGCCGGCTCCGAGCTCGCGGCTGATGGGCGTGCGGGCATGGCCATGGTTGTCACCCAGATCGCCACCGCTGGCGCTGCGCTTGCGTGGATGTTTGCCGAGTGGATCGTCCGCGGCAAGCCAAGCGTGCTCGGCATCATCTCCGGCGCCGTTGCCGGTCTGGTCGCCATCACGCCGGCCTCCGGCTGGGTCGATCCGACGGGCGCTCTGGTCATCGGCCTTGTCGCCGGTGTCGTTTGCGCATGGGCGGTGATGTGGCTGAAGGGCATGCTCGGCTACGACGACTCCCTCGACGCTTTTGGCGTCCATGGCGTCGGCGGCTTTGTCGGCGCCATCCTGACCGGCGTCTTCGCTGTCGCCGCGGTCGGCGGCGAGGGCAAGTCCGGCCTCATCGACGGCAACGCCGGCCAGGTCTGGGTCCAGTTCGTCGGCACTCTGGCGACGATAATCTGGTCGGGCGTGGCGACGTTCGTCATCCTCAAGGTCATCGACGTGGTCATCGGGCTCCGTGTCGTTAAGGAAACCGAAGTCGAAGGTCTCGACATCAATCTCCACGGCGAAGTCGTTCAGTAGCTCTCCAGACCTACCTCCCAAGACTTCCGGCCGGGCTTTTCGCCCGGCCGGTTTTTCTTCAAAA
>JAYTZZ010000183.1:0-8136 GCA_043741595.1 Hyphomicrobiales bacterium
GCCTATTTCGAGTGCCTGCACGAGGTGAAGCTGATCGTCGACCTCATCTACGAGGGCGGCATCGCTAACATGAACTACTCGATCTCAAACACTGCCGAGTTCGGCGAGTATGTGAGCGGGCCACGCATCATCACCGACGAAACCCGCGCTGAAATGCGCCGGGTGCTGAAGGATATCCAGACCGGGGCATTCACGTCGGAGTGGATTCGTGAGTTCAAGGCCGGCCTGCCGAAGTTCAAGGCTATCCGCCGCAACAACGACGCGTTGCCGATCGAGGAGGTTGGCAAGAAGCTGCGCGAGATGATGCCGTGGATCGGCGCCAACAAGCTGGTCGACAAGGAAAAGAACTGACGAGGTTCAATGTCACTCAGTGACGTAGGTGCACTGATCGGGGCTGTTTTGGGGCCCGTCGGCTTCGCCGTCGCACTTCTTGCTTATTTTCGAGACAGTCCGCGCCTTTGGGTGTCTGTCACAATGGACATGCGAGTTGCTAACTCGCCGATATACGACGAAAAAAATCGCTACGTCGTTGTGACTGTTTCAAATATCGGCAGGCGTCCTGAGTTCATTACAGATGTCGGCCTCGTCTTTCCTGACGGACAAAACTCCGTCTTGAGCGACACCTTTTTCAATCCCAATGAATCGGCGGAAGGCGCTCAACCCCGCAAATATTTGGCTGAGCAATCCACCATCGCTCAACTTGACGCTCAATGGCCTGGCATCAAAGCATTCGTGAGGACTGCGGCGGGTAGGCAATATCGGTCGTACTTCTTCTCGAAGCCAAAGCTGGGCCACGCCGTCGGCTTTTTCTCAAGGCAGAAACTTCGACTACAAACTCGGCTCCGCCACAGATGGGCGTTCAAGCCACGGCTACTTCACTAGAGAACCGTATAGCCGAAACGAAAAAACCGCCCGGCATGACCGGGGCGGTTTTGTATTTGGGGGAGGAACGTCAGTAGCTGTACGGCGAGATACACACCGCAGGAACGCCCTTCTTGATGAAGAACAGGTTCGTCGAGGGATTGTAGGTGCGGTAGCGGCTGAGGCACCACTGAACGTGCGGGTTCATCCCGTAGGCTTGGTACGGGTAAAGTGGCTGGTACGTCTGGTACGGGAAGAGCTGTGGCCCGAACGAGAAGCCAAAGAGGAGCGGCGTCGAGAAAAAGAAACTCGAACTCGGGTGGTGCCGGTGGTGGCGGTGATGATTCTGGTAAAACATCATCGGGGGTTGCGAATACATCCACATCGGCTTTGCGGACGCGGTACCGCTCAGTGCCGTCATCGCCCCGGCCGCCATCAGCGCCGCGAGCCCCAGGCTAACGATTTTCTTCATGTGCGGTCTCCCCATGCGGTTATGTCGCCTCATAGTTTCAACGCAGATACGCGCAATCCGTTCCTTCTAGTTGGGCTCGAGACAGCGGCGCACGACGCCCTGGAAATCGCGGAACGTGTCCGTCTCTTCGTTGTAGGTGCGATAGGTCGCCTTGCACCGCTCCACGTGATCCAGGTACGCGCCAGCGTCGGCATGCCGGAACGGTTGCGCCTCGTAGATGGGTTCTGGGTCGTAGGCCGGTTCCTGCTCGTAGTAAGGCTCCGGTTCGGCGAATGCCTGATTGGCGAGAAGACCAAGGGTAAGTCCGAGGAAGGCGCCGGCAACGATGGCGCCGCCCGCATCCGGTGCCTGATATGTGGTCTGGTAGTGCGGGTGCGGATGACCACCGTGCCGTTTCCATCCGCCCGGACCTCCCCATCCGCCGGCGCTGGCGCCAGATGCCGTGACGGCGACGGTTGAAGCGGCAACGACGCTTGCAAGAGCAATCGCGGTGAACTTATTCATCGAGGTACTCCGCCCTGAACGCAATCTCGATGCTGATAATGGCAGCGTCCGCCTGAACGCAGGCTGAACGATGGCGGCAATGATCGCTTGACGGTAGCTGCTGCCGCGCGCGAAAAGCGCGGGCTCCGCCGCGAGGGAAAACGCCAGTGGCCTATCGCTATGCCATTCTCGACGTCTTCACGGACAAGCCGCTTGCCGGCAATGCGCTGGCTGTGCTGCCCGAGGCTGTCGGCCTCGACGATGGCCGCATGCAAGCGATTGCCCGGGAGTTCAATCTTTCGGAGACAGTGTTCGTTTTCCCGCCGAGCAACCCCATGCACACGGCGAGCATTCGTATCTTTACGCCGGGTGGCGAGCTGCCATTTGCCGGCCATCCGACAGTCGGAACGGCCGTTTTGCTGGGCCGCGCCAAGGTGGCGGCAGGAGGCGGCGGCCCGGAACTCGTGCTCGTCCTTGAGGAAAAGGTCGGGCCGGTGCGCTGCGGCGTGTTCGTTCAAGGCCCGCGCGCCGGACACGCGATTTTTGACCTGCCGCGGAAGCCTGAGGCAATTGCAGTCTCACTGGAGCGCGACGCGATCGCGGCAGCGATTGGGCTCATGCCGACAGAAATCGGCTTTGAGAATCACCAACCGGTGGCGTTCAGCGCGGGCGTTCCCTATGCCTTCGTGCCGGTGCGCGATCTCGACGCAATCGCCCGAGCGGGCGCGAATTTGATCGCCTGGAATGTAGCTTTCCCGGCGGAGGCCCGGGCGGCCTATATCTACTGCCGGCAGACGGTGGGTACTGCCCACCATTTCCACGCCCGCATGTTCGCGCCCGGTGTGGGCATAGCCGAGGATCCGGCCACGGGGAGTGCTGCTGCGGCCTTTGCCGGCGTGGTCCTGCGTTTTGATAAACTGCGCTCGGGTAGCCAACGCTTTGTCATCGAACAAGGCTTCGAGATGGGCCGGCCGAGCCTCATCAAGCTCGAGATCGACATCGCCGACGGCGACATCGCTGCCGCACGGATCGGTGGCGATGCCGTGATCATCGCGGAGGGGACGCTCGACTTGTAGCTGTCGCCGCGACTCTGGAACCCTGCTAATCTGGGATGCGTATGGGTGGCAGCTCAAGACAGCAGGGACGGGCGATGAACCAAATTCTCCTGATACTTCATCTATTTGGGTTTAGTGCCGCGGTTGGTGCATCCATAGGCAATTTCACGATCATGCGGTTGCTCACGGCGTCGCCGGGCGACGCGCCGGTCCTCGGGAAGGTCCCGCCAATCCTTGCCCGCGTCGGCCAGACTGGCCTCGGCCTCCTCTGGCTCACCGGCCTCATCATGGTGTGGAGCGTGTTCGGTGGCCCGCAGAACCTGCCCACCACCTTCTGGTGGAAATTCGCCTGCGTACTTGCGGTAACGGCCGGGGCGATCACCATTGGGTTGACCGTGAAGCAGGTGCAGTCTGGAAACCGGGCAGCGGCGGCGCGACTTCCCATATTGGGCATGGCGACGACCGCGTTGTTGGTGCTGGTTGTGATCTTGGCCGTGTTTACGTTCGACTAGAACCGGACAGGAGGGCTGACCCAACCGGGCCGGCCCTCGACCTTGTCGGCACGAGCACGAATCGCTAAAACCCGACCATGACCACGCGCCCAACCAGCCGTACAGGCGGCCTCGCGGAATTCCGCGGGCAGGGCGCGCTTGCCTCCTCTCTCCTTCTCGGCCTGCTCCTTAGGCGCCCCTGAGCGTCGGCTGCCCCTTATGGGCGGGCACTCAGGGGAACGCTTGAAACGAGCACTTAAGGCCCACGCCCCTGACTTGCGGGCAGAGTTTCGAGAAGGACGGTAGCAATGACCACCCCAGCCAAGACGCTCCCCGAGAAGGACCGCGTCATTATTTTTGACACCACCTTGCGCGACGGCGAGCAGTCGCCCGGCGCCTCCATGACGCTGCCGGAAAAAATGCAGGTCGCGGAGCTCCTCGACGCAATGGGCGTCGACATCATCGAAGCCGGCTTCCCGATCGCCTCCAACGGCGATTTCGAGTCGGTATTGGAAATCGGCAAGGTCATCAAGCGCGCTGTCGTCTGTGGGCTCGCGCGTGCCGGCAATAAGGATATCGACCGGGCGGCGGAAGCGCTCATCCACGCCGAGCGGAAGCGCATCCACACCTTCATCTCGACCAGCCCGCTCCACATGAAGTTCAAGCTCAACATGGAGCCGGAAGCGGTCTACGCTGCGGTCATCTCGTCGGTGACGCGCGCGCGCAACCACACGGACGACGTCGAATGGTCGCCGGAGGACGGTACGCGCACCGAGCACGATTTCCTCTGCCGCACCGTTGAAGCCGCTATCAAGGCGGGCGCCACCACCATCAACATCCCCGACACCGTTGGCTACACGATCCCGGAGGAATACATCGCGCTCATCCGCATGCTGCGCGACCGGGTGCCGAACTCGGACAAGGCGATCTTCTCGACGCATTGCCACAACGACCTAGGCCTTGCGGTGGCCAACTCGCTCTTCGGCGTCGAAGGCGGCGCGCGGCAGATCGAATGCACGATCAACGGCCTCGGCGAGCGCGCCGGCAACGCTGCGTTGGAAGAGATCGTCATGGCGATCAAGACGCGCGGCGACAAGCTGCCCTACTATACCAACATCGACTCGACGATGCTGCTGCGCGCCTCCAAGCTCGTATCGCAGGTGACAGCGTTCCCGGTGCAATACAACAAGGCGATCGTCGGCAAGAATGCATTCGCCCACGAAGCCGGCATCCATCAGGATGGGATGCTGAAGAACGCGCAGACCTACGAGATCATGCTGCCCGAGGACGTCGGCGTGAAGGCGACGTCGCTGGTCATGGGCAAGCATTCCGGCCGCCACGCCTTCCGCGAGAAGCTGAAGGAGCTCGGCTTCGAGCTCGGAGACAACGCCTTCGAGGACGCCTTCAAGCGCTTCAAGGATCTCGCCGACAGGAAGAAGCACGTTTTCGACGAGGACATCGAGGCGCTGGTCGACGACGAAGCGACGATCGCCTCAGAGTCGATCCGCATCGTTTCGCTGACAGTGATCGCCGGCACCCAGGGACCGCAGAAGGCGACGTTGACCCTCGATGTCGATGGCACCGAGGTAACCAAGGAGACCTCCGGCAACGGACCGGTGGACGCGATCTTCAACGCCATCCACGCGATCATCCCGCACAATGCCAAGCTCTCGCTCTACCAGGTCCATGCCGTGACCGAGGGCACCGACGCGCAAGCCGAGGTCTCGGTGCGGCTTGAGGAGGACGGCAAGTCGGTGACTGCGCGCGGCGCCGACCCCGACACGCTGGTAGCGTCCGCGAAGGCATACATCTCCGGGATCAACAAGCTCGCCGCCAAGCGCAAGCGTATCCACGCCCAGGCGGCCGGGGCGTAAGCCGAACTCCGAACCCTACGCCTCTCTTAAAGCGCGGCCTCGGCCGCGCTTTTTTTCGACACCGGTCGCGACCGTTGCCCGACGCGTTCGAGCTTACCGTTTCGGCGAATGACAAACAGCCGTCTTTCGTTTTGACGCGTGGACTCCCGCAAATCCAGCTTGACCCCTTTGAATCTCGATACTACCTTCGGTTGTTTATACTACCTTGGGTTATGGCCATCTGGCGCAGGCCGGATGTTTGTTGGGACCAAATAATTTGGGAGGGTTCTATGGCTATTGGAGATGGCATCAGGCGGAATATCGCAGCCGTTGAGCCGGCTGAGCGCGCGCTGCTTCGAGACGCGCTGATCGAATTGAACCGCCGCTTTTTCCCCGGCAATCGCGCCGATCAACCGATACCGGGCGGCGTGAGCTGGTGGTTCAAACAAGATGAGATCCATCAGGCGACGCATGTGCACGGTGGACCGGAGTTCATCCCGTGGCATCGGGAACTGGTCAATCGCCTCGAGACGATGTTGCGGGCGGTTAATCCGCAACTTTCGCTGCATTATTGGGATTGGACACAGGACCCACGGGCGGTCCCCAACGCCAACCTCGGTGGCGGGACTACCGGGACGTTGAATTTGTTCACGCCGGGTTTCATGGGCTATGGCGGCCCCGTTATCGCCGCCATCGGCGAGCCGTGGCTGACCGCAAGATACTATGTCCCGGGAGCAAGCCCCCATCGGGATGGAGCGGGCGGCAACGTCGCCGATCCGCCGGAGGTTGTCGTGCGATCGGTCGGTGGGTCCCCGGCCTCGCAATCCGGTGACACAGCGATCCTGGCTGCGCCCGACTACGCAGCGATGCGTTTGTTGTTGGAGTCTGTTCACAATGCGATGCACGGCTTCGTGAACATGGGCGGCCGGCATATTTCGTTTAGGGATCCATTTGTTTTCCTGCTGCATTCCAACGTCGACCGCCTGTTTGCGCTGTGGCAGACCGACCCGTCGCACCCGGAAAGACTTAACCCCGCCACCGTGTACGGCTCGGAATCAAACTTGGACGTCCCCGTGGGCGGGCACATACAGAATCTGAATCACAACATCGAACCTTGGTCTGGCGTACCACCGACCGTGCGGCCCTGGGCTCCGCCCGAGAACCAGCCGCAGGCGAAGACCTACAAGCGTCCGTCGGTGGTTACACCGCCGCGCTATGACACGCAGCCTCCGCGGATGGTCGTCGCCAACTTTGGCTACACCGCAGGGGGATGGCGCGTCGAGCGGCACCCGCGTTTCGTGGCTGACCTGACCGGCGACAGACGCGCCGACATCGTTGGTTTCGGGAATGCGGGGGTCTGGGTGTCGCTCAACAACGGCGATGGGAGTTTCCAGGCGCCGCAAATGGTGGTTGGGAATTTCGCCTACGACGCCGGCGGTTGGCGTGTCGAACAACACCCTCGCTTCCTCGCCGACGTGACCGGCGACGGTCGCGCCGACATCGTTGGGTTCGGAAACGCGGGGGTCTGGGTCTCGCTCAACAACGGCAACGGAACCTTCCAGGCGCCGCAGATGGTCGTTGGGAACTTCGCTTATAACGCGGGTGGCTGGCGCGTCGAGCGGCACCCGCGCTTCCTTGCCGACGTGACCGGCGACGGTCGTGCCGACATCGTCGGATTCGGGAATGCCGGGGTGTGGGTATCGCTCAACAACGGCAACGGAACGTTCCAGGCGCCGCAGATGGTGGTCGCCAACTTTGGCTACACCGCTGGCGGTTGGCGTGTCGAACAACATCCACGCTTCCTCGCCGACGTGACCGGCGACGGTCGCGCCGATATCGTTGGCTTCGGCGACGCCGGCGTGTGGGTATCGCTCAACAACGGCAACGGCACGTTCCAGGCGCCGCAGATGGTCGTCAGTAACTTCGCCTACAACGCCGGCGGCTGGCGTGTCGATATGCATCCGCGGTTTCTCGCCGATCTGACAGGCGATGGCCGCGCTGACATCGTCGGCTTTGGCGGTGGTGGCGTCTGGGTGTCGCTCAACAACGGCAACGGTACCTTCCAGGCGCCACAGATGGTGGTCGCCAATTTCGGCTACAACGCCGGCGGCTGGCGCGTCGATATGCATCCACGGTTCCTCGCCGACGTGACAGGTGATGGCCGTGCCGATATCGTCGGCTTTGGAAACGCTGGGGTCTGGGTTTCGTTGAATAACGGCAATGGCACATTCCAGGCTCCGCAGATTGTGGTCGGGAATTTCGCCTACAATGCGGGGGGCTGGCGGGTGGAAGATCACCCTCGCTTCCTCGCCGACCTGACGGGCGATCGTCGCGCCGATATCGTTGGCTTTGGCAACGCTGGAGTGTGGACCTGGACGTTCTGAAAGTGTTCGCGACCGATTGAACTAGATAAGGCCGGCGAAGCGCATTTCAGACGAGCAGCGCTGTCGCGTACATGATGACGAGCCCGGCGATAACGCCGCCGGCGCTTGCCGGGGACGCGAGCGCGCCGCCGCCCTCGCGCCGCACCAGGAGTGCGGCCACCTCGATGATCACCTGCAGGATCGCGCCGGCGCCGACGCCGAAGGCGATCGCCGTCCAGTACGAACTGACCGCCGCGGTCCCGAGGAGGATGCCGGCTATCGCGGGTAGCCCGGCGAGCGCCGCGAGCCCGACGAACACGATCGGCGACGGTCGCGAGCCGCCAACGAGCGGTGCGGCGATGCCGATGCCTTCGGTAACGTTGTGTATAACGAACCCGAACACCAGAAATGTCGCCAGCGCTGCTGCTCCAGTGGCGATCGCAGCGCCCACGGCGAGGCCCTCGCCGAAATTGTGGAGGCCGATGCCGAGCGCGATGAAGAACGCCAGGGCGAGACCCTCCGGTGCCTTGCCGCTTCGGCGGCCGATCGCGAGAAGGA
>JAYTZZ010000184.1:0-3479 GCA_043741595.1 Hyphomicrobiales bacterium
ATGATCGTGGCGGAGGTCCGCCGCCGAGATGCGCCAGAAACGCGGTCAGCTCGCGGAGAAGCGGCAGCTCGGTTGATACCGCAACCCTCAAAGGCTCGCTGGGCGGACTTCCCGCCTTCGCCTTTCCAACAAGAATGTAGTCGCTGTGAGAATCGTCGAGGGACGCCGCGCCCTCGCTGCCAACCACCGTCACCGCGCGCAGGCGGGCGGGATGGAGCGTCGAGACCTCGGCGACCACTTGCGGGGCACCATCATCGCCACCGAGCACCGCGGTGATGTCCCATTTGCCTTGTCCGGCCGAAACGGAATATGCCGCTTTGACCTCCGGAAGGTAGCCGAGAATCTCGTTGGCGATCGAAAGGTCGTGCGGCATGAGAATCCAGATCGCATCGACATCGGGGTGCGGATGGCCCCAGCCAAGCCGATAAGTGCGGATGGCCTCGATTCGACCAAGCGCGCCCGAACGCGCCTGATCGCGGAGTGCCTCGATGCCCGGATGGTAGCGCCACTTGTCCATGACGAAGATGCGATTCCCGGCGACCCTAACCAGGCGACGTGCCGCATCGACATCGCTGGTCATGGGCTTCTCGACAAAGATCGGCCGTTCAAAGCGGAGCAGGGTTTCGATGACGGCGGCATGCGTGCTCGTTGGCGTTGCGACGACGAAACCATCGACCGCCTCGGGGACGGACGCGACATCGGCGAAGGCACCGACCGCGCCGCCGGCGAGACCCACGGCCCGGCTTTTCTCACCACGAGCGACCACATGGACCCGCGCGCCGAGGGCGACGAGGTCGCGCAGGATGAAGCGGCCCCAAGCGCCGCATCCGACGAGGCAGATGGCGGTCATCGAGCGACGGGAGCCACCGTCCGTTGACTGCCACTTGCCGTGAAGCGTGCCACCATCTCGCCGTAGCTCCCTGCCTCGGCATCGCGCTTCGACAGATGCGGGGTCGAGACCGGCCATTTGAGGCCAAGTTCGGGGCTGTCGAAACGGCAACCAAGTTCATCCGCCGGATCGAAGTAGTGGGAGACGGCGTAGATGTGCAGGCTCGGCTCCGGGAAGAAAAACCCGTGGCCAACGCCCGGCGGGATGGTCACGGCGCGTGGCGCGTGGCCCCCCAGTTCGATAACGATACTTTGGCCTCGAGTCGGAGAATCCGGTCGCACGTCATGGAGACCGAGGAGCATCATGCCGTCGATCACGACGATCTGATCCGCATGGTGTCGGTGGACGTGAACGCCCCGAAGGACGTTTGCCTTGCTGCGAACGGCGTTCCATTGCACCGGCCGATCGCCGCTCAGCCACGCGTCGCGGTGAACCTCGGTGAACACACCGCGGTCGTCTGCATGAGGTGTAAGATCCTTGATCGCTACGCCAAGTGGCAGGTCAGCCACCTGACTAAGCGCCATCCGCAAGCCCGATTCCTCGGACCGATCGATTCCCGCATCCAACATAGCGCTCCGCCAGGCCCCCACCGCCAAGTTCGAACCCAATCGTTCCATAGAACCACACCGAATTGGAAGTCACCGGAAGGGGGGCTGGGGATAAGTCGACTGGTGCCCTGGTTGTCCCTAGCGGGTCGATATGTCCAAACGGATTGATCGAGTCGGGATTTGCGTTAGATACTGGTGCCAATGAACATCGCCGTCCCGAGTGCTCTGAAGCCCGCGCTGGTCGATCCTTTCGGCCGGACCATCAGCTATTTGCGCGTTTCGGTGACCGATCGCTGTGATTTCCGCTGTGTTTATTGCATGGCGGAAGATCAGCACTTTCTGCCGAAGAAAGAGGTCCTGAGCCTCGAGGAGCTCGATCGCCTCTGCTCGGCGTTCGTGGAGCGCGGCGTCCGCAAGTTGCGGCTCACAGGTGGCGAGCCGCTCGTCCGCAAGAATATCATGGCGTTGGTTCGCTCCCTCGCGCGGCACATCGGCCGCGGGCTGGACGAGCTGACGCTGACCACCAACGGCTCGCAGCTGGCCCGGTTCGCAGGCGAACTCGCCGATTGCGGCGTGGAGCGCGTCAACGTTTCGGTCGACACGCTCGACCCGACGAAGTTCAGGGCAATCACGCGTTGGGGCGATCTCGACAAGGTGAGGGCAGGGATCGATGCCGCCCGTGCGGCCGGGTTGCAGGTCAAGATCAATGCGGTGGCGCTGAAAGGCGTCAACGAGGACGAATTCGACGACCTCATCCGCTGGGCACACGGCGACGGCATGGACCTGACGCTGATCGAGACGATGCCGCTCGGCGAGGTCGGCGCCGACCGCACCGACCAGTATCTGCCTCTGTCAGTGGTGCGGGCGCGGCTCGCCGAAACATGGACGCTGGAAGACATCCCCTACAAGACGGGTGGGCCGGCACGTTATGTGCGCGTCGCCGAGACCGGCGGCCGCCTCGGCTTTATCACGCCGCTGACGCACAATTTCTGCGAAGGGTGCAATCGCGTCCGCGTCACCTGCACGGGGACGCTCTACATGTGCCTCGGGCAGGAGGACGCTGCCGACCTCCGTGCGCCGCTTCGTGCCTCCGAAGCCGACGACCTTCTGCACGCAGCCATCGACGAGGCGATTTCCCGGAAGCCCGAGGGCCACGACTTCGTCATCGACCGCGACCATCGCGGGCCGGCGGTCTCGCGGACGATGAGCGTGACGGGCGGCTAGCGCCTACGGCGGGGGCCGCATCCGGTCGGCGGCCTTGAAGGTCTTGCGGGCGAAATTGATCAATTCGCCGTCGGTCGGGTGATCCATCGGTGTCACGCCGACGACCTTCTTCGCCACCTGAGGATCGTGCTTCTCGAGGTGATGCATCAACTCGGTCTTGGCCGTCCCCGGCCCGAGGATGAGAATCTCGCCGGCATCCTTCACCGCCTCTGCGACGCTATGGAAATAATGCTGGTCCGGTGCGGACTTGCCGGAGTCGCCAAGGCCAGCCTTGTGATGGATATGCACGTGGCGGTCGTGCGGCCGGACCTTCCATTCGTCCGCCGACTCCCGGCTGAGGGCGTAGACCTTGGCCTGTTCGTGATCGATCCAGACGGCGGCGTGGGTGACTGACATGGGCAGACTCCTGATTGGCGGCGAGGCGTGTGCCGTTTGCCTCGCATAAAGGTGACTGTGGCAGAAGGTATGGGAACCCTATAAGGGGCGCCATCGCGGAAAGGGAAGTACGACACCATTCATGGCCCTCGATGTCACCCACGGTGGGGCACTACTTGCGGGCCTCGTCTCGTTCCTGTCGCCGTGCGTGCTCCCGCTCGTGCCGCCGTATCTCTGCTACATGGCGGGGGTCAGCCTCGACCAACTCACCGGCGAGCGGGAAGAGCGGATCGCACGGCGGACGGTGATGCTTTCGGCCGCCGCCTTCGTGCTCGGCTTCTCGACCATCTTCGTCCTTCTCGGTGCGACTGCCTCGGTAATCGGCCGATACGTTGCGAGCTACTCAGGAGTGCTCAGCATCGTCGGCGGCGTCATCATCATCG
>JAYTZZ010000185.1:0-18008 GCA_043741595.1 Hyphomicrobiales bacterium
AGTGTCGGGCGGAGATCGTTGGAGAGATGCTCGTTGAGGAATGAAGATGGCGTCGCGGCTGACTTCAGGCCATCGAGGATGGTGGTGTCAGTCGGCACGTCACGCTCACCGCCGTCTGCAGCGACCACCGCGTGCGTGTGGGAAAGGATGTCGAGGTTGCCGGCGATGCCGGCGTCGCTGAGCGCGAGCCCGGCGGCATAGGTGCCGAGGCGCTGCCACGGCTCCATTTGCCGCTGGTCGGATTTCTTGGGGATCTGCGTGTCGAGATCGAGCGGCACTATCGGGTGGATGCCGAAAGGCGGCGTGAACGCAAGATTGACGTTCGGCTTCGGGTCTGCCTCCGCCAGTGCTCGCCAATGGGCGTCAAGGCCCTCGCCGAGGCTGGAGACTAGTCCGATTCCGGTGATCCAGACCTCGCGCGCCATTCAATCATCACCCGATCATGCAAGGACGGATGGCGCGAAATGAATCTCGTTGGTCTTGTCGGCGAGCGCCTTCTGCGCTTCCGCGGTCGGGAAATCTTGCGCGATAAGCACGATCTCCGCGTCGGCCGCGATCTCGCCTTCAACTGTCAGGCTCGTCTCGGCGATGTAGAAGCCTGAGCCGTCGTGGGTGATCTTGCCGCGCACGTCGAGACGGGCGCCGGGCTTGACCATGCGGCGAAACTTGGCGCGTTTGACGCCGCCGAGGAACACGAAGCGTTCCTTCTTGAAACGCAGATAGAGAAGGAAGCCTGCTGCGTGATTCATGATTTCGATCATGAGCACACCCGGCATGATCGGAAACTTCGGGAAGTGGCCGTCGAACACCGGGCTCGTCATCGGCAGTGTGGACGACGTATGAATGGTGCCTCCGGCGAGGTCCATTTCCTCGACCATGTCGAGCAGTTCGAAATATTCAAGGCGCATGAGCGATGCCTGCCGTCAGGCGAACGTGCGGAGAAGACTAGGTGGCGGATTTCGCGGCGACAAGTTCGTCGATGCGAGCGCAGAGATTTTTCAGGACGAAATAATCCTCGACCGAGGCGTTGCCCTGATTCACTTCCTGCGTCCATTTCTCGAGCGGAATCTTGATGCCGAATTTCTTGTCGAGGGCGAACACGATGTCGAGGAAATCGAGGCTGTCGATGCCGAGATCGTCGATGGCGTGCGCTTCCGGTTTGATGCTTTCCATGGGCACGTCGCTGGTCTCGGTAATCACCTTGGCGACGGTATCGAAAGTCGAGGACATTGTGCGCGCGTTCCCTTTACCATCCCTTTGAAATCAGGGCCATTTTCGAGGAGACCGCGGCGCTGTCGATGGCCGGGCGGAGGCCCCCGAGCGGCCAATCCGAGAGGGTGCAATACAGAGCTTCCCGCGGCCTGTCCACCGCGAGCGCCGTCCGGGCGTCACGTCGGTTGCGCCTCCGTCCCGCAGGCGACAAGATGCATGTCGACGCAGCAGCCGCAAAGGACCGGCATCACTTGGCCATCGCCAGCTCTGGCAATGGAAGCCGCAGCCCCCGGCTTGCGGCTGTCGACCTTGCCCGCGGCGTCGCCATCGTCGCGATGGTCGCCTACCACACCGCCTTCGACCTTTCCGCCAACCGCCTGATCGCCAGTGATGTCGCCAGCGACCTTCGCTGGAAGATCTTCGCGCGCCTCATCGCGGGAACCTTTCTCTTCCTCGTCGGCGTCGGTCTGGTGCTGGCCACCCGCAACGGCTTCAACCGCAGCGCCTTCCTCCGCAGGCTCGCTTTCGTCGCCGGCGGTGCTGTGCTCGTCAGCGTCGGCACATGGTGGTTCGATCCCTCCACCTTCGTTTTCTTCGGCATCCTGCACGAGATTGCCGTGGCGAGCGTATTGGCGTTGCCGTTTCTGGGGCTACCCACATGGCTGCTAGCGCCAGTCGCAGCGGCGATCATCGCGGCGCCATGGTTCCTCGCCAACCCGTTCTTCGATGCGCCGGCGTTCTGGTGGCTCGGGCTCTCCACCGAGCCGCCTGTCACCGTCGACTACGTGCCGATCTTTCCGTGGTTCGGCGTCGTCCTTGCCGGCATCGTCGGTGGGCGTCTTCTCCTGAGCCACGGCGGCGCGCTGTGGAACTGGCGGCCAGCAGATGTCGCGAGCAAAGCCCTGATGACGGCCGGCCGCTGGAGCCTTGCCATCTACCTCATCCACCAACCGCTGATCGTCGCGGCAGTCTATGCCTTCACTTTCTTCGTGCCGCCGAGCGAAGCTATCGTCCGTAAGGGCTTCACTGCCCAGTGCGTCGCCGCGTGCTCCTCTGATGGCCGAAGCAAGCAGGAGTGCACATCGCTCTGCGGCTGCATGTTCGAGAATCTCTACGGCACCGACCTCTTCGCCATGAAATCAATGGCGCAGATGTCGCCGGAGCAGGTGGAGCGTTGGGACGGCATCGTCGACCGCTGCCGAATGCCGATCCCGCCTTAGGGCCGCTGCGCCCCCGTCGCCGTGACGTACAGAGAATAGAGCTGGTGCGTACAGGTGACGAACAGGCGGTTCCGCTTCGGCCCGCCGAACGTCAGGTTGGAGACGTTCTGCGGGAAGCGGATGCGCCCAAGCGGTTCGCCCTTCGGGCCGAAGATCTCGATCGCCGGTCCCGCGCTCGTCCAGATGTTGCCGTCGGTGTCGACACGGAATCCATCTGGCAGCCCGGTCTTGGTCATGCAGAACGGCTTGCCACCCTTGAGGCCCCCGTCCTTGCCGACCTTGAAGGCGCGGATGTGGTTGGGGGCTTCGGGGTCGTGGCTACTCGCGGAGTCGGCGATGAAGAGCGTCGATTCGTCGGGCGAGAAGGCAAGTCCGTTCGGCTTGTCGAAATCGTCGGCGACGACGGTGATCTTTCCGCTCTTGGGCTCGACCCGATAGACGTAGCAGCCGGCCTGCTCCATGTCGGCCTTGTGGCCTTCGTAGTCGCTCATGATCCCGTAGTTCGGATCGGTGAACCATATCGAGCCGTCCGACCTGACCACCACGTCGTTCGGTGAATTGAGCCGCTTGCCCTTGTGCTTGTCGGCGATGACTGTGATCGACCCGTCCGCCTCTGTCCGCGTCACCCGCCGCGCGCCGTGCTCGCAGGTGACGAGGCGCCCCTCGCGGTCGCGCGTATTGCCGTTGGAATAGTTGGAATCCGCACGGAACACGCTGACATGGCCATCCCAGGTCCAGCACAGCATGCGACTGTTCGGGATGTCGCTCCACACGAGGTGATTGCCGTCGGCGAACCAGACCGGGCCTTCCGCCCAGCGGCACTTGTCGTAAAGCAACTCGATTTCCGCGCTGCCATTGATCAGAAAAGTGAAGCGCCGGTCGAATTGCTCGGCAACCTCGGCCACAAGCGACATATGTCAGTCCCCCCACTTTGCTTTGCCGGATGATACCGCTATCAGCGAGATGATGGGAACGGCATAAGGCAAGATTCCGTATGAAAGCAGTTGTGTGCGTTGAGCCGGGTCGGCTCGAAGTGGTGGATCGGCCGGCGCCGGTTGCGAGCGACGGCTGGATCGCGGTCGACATCCGCGCCGTCGGCGTCTGCGGCACCGATTTCCACATTTTTCAGGGCAAGCACCCGTTCATGGAGTACCCGCGCCTGCTCGGGCACGAGCTGTCCGGCGTTGTCGCGGAAAGCTCAGGCAGCGCGCGGCTGCCCGCCGGGACGCCCGTCGTCATCAATCCGTACCTCCATTGCGGAACATGCATCGCCTGCCGCAAGGGCCGCTTCAATTGCTGCATGCGGCTGAAGGTGCTGGGCGTCCACACCGACGGCGGTATGTGCGAGCGCATCGTCGTGCCCGAAGGCAACCTCTACCCCGCGGGCAAACTCAGCCTGCGCGACGCCGCGATGGTGGAGTTCCTCGCCATTGGCGCCCACGCGGTCAAACGGTCGGAGATCGTCAAAGGTGACCGCACACTGGTCGTTGGCGCCGGGCCGATCGGCATCGGCGTAGCCCTGTTCGCGCGGAACGCCGGCGGCCAGGTCACGGTCATGGACGTCGCCGAGAAGCGGCTGGCGTTCGCCCACGACAAGCTTGGTTTCACCAGCCTGATCGAGGCCGGCCCCGACGCTCGCGCAGAAGCCGGACGGCTGACCGGCGGCGAATATTTCGACGCGGTCTTCGACGCCACTGGCAACGCGCGTGCCATGGAGGCGTCCTTCGGTTATGTCGCGCATACGGGAACGCTCGTGTTCGCTGGCGTGCGCGCCGCGGATATCACTTTCTCCGATCCTGAGCTGCACAAGCGCGAGATGCGCCTGCTCGCAACGCGGAATGCCGTGAAGGCGGATTTCGATCAGGTGATGGCGGCGATGCTGGCCGGTATCATCCCGACCGAGGCGATCAACACCCACACCATCGCCCTCGACGAGCTGCCCGCAGCGATGCCGGCGTGGCTCGCGTCCGACGCGCCGCCGGTCAAGGCGATCCTCACGCTTTGATGCGCACGCCGATCGTCCAGTTCGGTACCAGCCGCTTCCTGCAGGCCCACGTCGATCTGTTCGTCTCCGATGCCATGGGCGAGGGGCAGGACGTCGGGCCGATCACGGTTGTGCAGACGACGGGGTCAGCCGAGCGGGCAGGGCGGCTCCGTGGTTTCGACGGCTCGCCCATCCCGATCGTATTCCGCGGGCTCGAGAAGGGTCGCCCCGTTGAGCGCACGGAATACGTACGGAGCATCGTACGTGGATTGTCCGCGGCCACTGAGTGGTACGAGATCGAGCGCATCGTCGTCGAGGAGGCGCGGGTCATCGTCTCCAACACCGGCGACGGCGGCTACCGCATGGCCGAGAACGAGACGATCGGCGAAGGACTTCCCGCCTCGTTTCCGGCCAAACTGACGAAACTTCTCGCCGCCCGCTGGCGGAGGAACCCCGAACCGCTAACGCTCTTTCCCTGCGAGTTGATCGAAGAAAACGGCAAGGTTCTGCGCGGTCTCTGCGTCGGTGTGGCGGAACGATCCGGAATGCCGGGCGAATTTCTGGCATGGCTGCGGGAGGAGTGCGTCTGGGCCAACAGCCTCGTCGACCGCATCGTTTCGGGCTCGCTGGAGCCGGCCGGTGCCATCGCCGAGCCGTACGCGCTGTGGGCGATCGAGCGGCAGCCGCGCCTCGTATTGCCCTGCACCCACCCGGCGATCGTCGTGGTCGACGACCTGCGGGTTCCCGCGCGGCTGAAGCTGTTCGTGCTCAACCTCGGTCACACCATGCTCGCCGAGCGCTGGCTCGCCGACCGGCGACCGCGCGAGGAAACCGTGCGCGAGATTGTCGCCGATCGCGCGATGCGCGCCTTCCTCGATGGAATCTATGACGATGAGATCCTGCCGGTGCTCGTTGCTGCCGGGCTGAGCCAGGCACCCGCCTATCGCGACAGCGTCATCGAACGGTTCCGTAATCCCTTCCTCGATCATCGCCTCGCGGATATCGCCGACAATCACGCCAGCAAGAAGGAGCGCCGCGTCGGCGGCCTGATGAAACTGGCGGCCGAAGTTGCGCCGCATTTGAAACAGCCCCGCCTCGCCGCAATCGGCGCGTCGGGGATTGGGCCACCTCTCCCGTAGGGAGAGGGTTTTGCGTCTTGAGAGCAGAGCGAACTAGACGCGAAGGGTGAGGGGTTACGCTGCCGCGGCCGAAATCTCACTTCGGCGGGATGATCCCTTTCGTCAGGATCAGATTGCCGTAGAGCCGTTTCTCGCCGGTTGCGACGATGGCGAAGCAGGTCCGCGCCCGTTCGTAGAACTTGAAGCGCTCGATGCGCGCGATTTTGAAACCCTTCTCATGCTTGTCGATGACGCTCTGGAAGAGACCGTAGATCGGCGGCGCCTCTCTCGGCTTGCCCACCACCTGCATTACGAACGCGGCATTATCGACGAACGTGTCGAGCGGCATCAGGCTGAGGATCGCGTTGGCGACCTGGACGGCGTCGGCGGCGTCGACTCGCACCAGCCTTTTGGCATTGCTCACCGAGGGAAAATTTGCATCGACGATGCAGATTTCGTCGCCGTGGCCCATGGCCCTGAGAGTGTGCAGAAGGTCGGGTCCAAGGATCGGGTCCAGTCCGCGCAGCATGAGGTCGCTCTCTTGTCGTCGGTCATGTGAAGGCGGATCAGCATCGGCGGAAACCGAGTATGAGGTCAATCGCCGTTAAGGGCTGCAGTCCGCTCGCGCTTCGGCTAAGGAAAGCGACCCGCGAACAGGATCCCGCCATGGAACACCGCAAACTGGGGCCGTCCGGCCTCGAACTTTCCCTTGTCGGCCTCGGCACCAACAACTTCGGCGGGCGCATCGACCTCGAAGCCTCGCGGAAGGTCATCCATGCCGCCCTCGATGCCGGCGTCACCCATTTCGACACGGCCGATATCTACGGCGGCAGTGGGGGCTCCGAGACCGTCATCGGCAAGGTGTTGGGCTCACGGCGAAACGAGGTCGTGCTCGCGACCAAGTTCGGCAAGCCGATGGCCGGCGCCCATTCCGATCATCGCGGCAGCCGCGCCTATGTCCGATCCGCTGTCGAGGCGAGCCTCAAGCGCCTGCAGACCGACCGCATCGATCTGCTCTTCATGCACGAGCCCGATCCGTCGACCCCGATCGCCGAGACTATTGGCGCCCTCGACGAACTGGTGAAGGCGGGCAAGGTCGGCCATGTCGCCGCGTCGAATTTCTCCGCCGCCGAGATTGATGAAGCAGTAGCTGCCGCGAAGAAACTCGGCATCGAAGGCTTCGTCGGGGCGCAGGACGAATACAGCCTCACCTTCCGCGACCACGAAACAACGCTATTCCCTGCTCTGAAAAAGCACGGTCTCGGCCTCGTCCCATATTTTCCGCTTGGCGGCGGTGCGCTCACCGGGAAGTACCGTAAGGACAAGCCGCATCCGAAGGGCACGCGTCACACGGATGCCTCAGGCCGCTTTCTCGCGCCGCACTTGGACACGATCGAGACGCTGCACGCCTTCGCAGAGAAGCGGGGCCGCACGCTTCTTGAGCTCGCCATGAGCTGGCTCGCGCGGAAACCTATGGTGGTTTCGATAATTGCCGGCGCCACGAAGCCGGAACAGGTGGTGGCGAACGCGAAAGCAGCCGAGTGGAAGCTGACCGACGCCGAGGTGGCGGAGATCGACCGGATCACCGCCGTGCGGTCTTAGTCCTTGGCGCGCTCGGCGTAGGAGCCGTCTTCGGTCATGACGATGATGCGTGTGCCGGGCACGATAAAGCCGGGGACGAGCGTCTTCACGCCGTTGGAGAGCAGCGCCGGCTTGTAGGAGGAAGACGCCGTCTGCCCCTTCATCGTGGGTTCGGTCTCAACCACCTCCAGCGTCACGCGCTGCGGCAGTTCGATCGAGATCGGAATGCCGTTGTAGAGGCTGAGGCGTACCTTCATGTTTTCCTGCAGGTAGGGGGCGAGGTCGCCGAGGATTTCCTTCGAGACCGTCACTTGCTCGAAGTTCTCGCCGTTCATGAACGTGAAGCCGTCGGAGTCCTGATAGAGATACTGGTAGTCGTGGTCGTCGACGAAGGCGCGCTCGAGCTGTTCAGTCGTCTTGTAGCGCTGCGACACCTTCACCCCGTCCGAGATGCGCCGCATGTCGATCTGGGTGGTCGGCGTGCCCTTGCCGGGATGAAAATTCTCGGCGGTGAGCACGACGAAAAGCTGGTTGTCCACCTCGACGACGTTGCCCTTGCGGACCTGGCTGGCGATGACTTTCAAGGAACCCTCGACTATGGCTAGGGCCGCGCCGCTGGCAGCCGTCAATTCGGCGCGCACATTAGCGATTTTGCTTGGGCGCGCCAGTGGGTCGCCGAGCCATTCGGCAACAGAGTGAAGGCTGTAAGCATGGCGATTTCGCCGTTTTGGGAGAGGGAGCGTCACCGCGACCGGCGGCCGTTCCTGCTCGCCCGCAACCGCATCGTCGCCGCGCTCCGCGCCTGGTTCGCCGAAGCGGGATTCGTGGAGGTCGATGCCGCCGCTCTTCAGGTCTCGCCGGGCAACGAGACCCACCTCCACGCTTTCGGAACGGACTGGATCGGCCCTGACGGGAAGGCCGCGCGCCGCTATCTCCATACTTCGCCGGAATTCGCCATGAAGAAGCTCCTCGCCGCCGGTGAGGAGCGCATCGTCGATTTCGCCCGGGTCTTCCGCAATCGCGAACGCGGGGCCTTGCACGCCCCGGAGTTCACCATGGTCGAATGGTATCGCACCGGCGAACCATACGAGTCGGTGATGGCTGACAGCGCCGCCCTCGTTGCTGTTGCGGCTAAGGCCGCCGGCACACGCTCGCTGCGTTGGCGCGATTCCGTCGCTGCCGCCGAGGCAGAACCGGAGCGTCTGACGGTGGCCGAAGCCTTCGCCCGCCATGCCGGGATCGATCTCTCCGCGGTCGCCGGTGACCGCGATCGCTTCGCCGCTGTTGCCGGTGTGCACGTCGCCGCCGATGACACCTGGTCGGATATCTTCAGCCGCGTCCTGTCGGAGAAAGTCGAACGGAATCTGGGAGTTGGGCGGCCGACCCTCCTCGTTGAGTATCCCGTCTCCGAGGCAGCACTTGCCCGCGTCAAGCCGGGTGATTCCACTGTTGCGGAACGTTTCGAGCTTTACGCTTGCGGCGTGGAACTCGCCAACGGCTTCGCTGAGCTCACGGACTCCACGGAACAGCGCCGCCGGTTTGTCGCAGACATGGACGAGAAGGAACGCATCCATGGCGAGCGCTATCCGATCGATGAGGATTTTCTCGCTGCGCTTCGTGAGATGCCGCCGGCAAGCGGTGTCGCCCTTGGCCTCGACCGGTTGGTGATGCTGGCGACGGGCGCGACCCATATAGATCAGGTTCAATGGACTCCGGTGGACACCACCGGACTGGAGCAGCAGTCATGAACGACATGACCCCGATCGCCGCGCCAATGGCGCAAGGCAGAGAAGTGAAACTCGATGCAACTCCTCCCCCTGAAAGGAGGAGGCTGGGAGGGGGTCAAGGGCGAGGTTCAACAAGGGAGGCGACCCTCCGACGCCCCACGGATCTCGCCGCCGCCGGCCTCGTGCCGCCCGAGCGGGTCGCCGCGCTGGAAGAAGTCGCCGCCCGCTACGCCGTCGCCATTACTCCGGCGATGACTCAGCTCATCGACTCTCGCGACGCGAGCGACCCGATCGCGCGGCAGTTCATCCCCGACGCAGCCGAACTCGTCACGACGCCGGAAGAGCACGCCGACCCGATCGGTGACGACGTGCATGAAGTTAGTGAAGGCCTGATCCACCGCTATCCGGACCGCGTGCTTCTGAAATTCGTGTCCGCCTGCGCGGTCTATTGCCGCTTTTGCTTCCGCCGCGAGACCGTGGGGCAGGGCGAGGGCCTGTCAAAGGCGGCGATCGCCGATTCGCTCGCCTATGTCCGCACCCACCGGGAAATCTGGGAAGTCATCGTATCCGGCGGCGATCCGCTCATCGCGACACCGCGCCGCCTCAAGGTGCTGATGGCCTCACTGGCGGAAATCGATCACGTTCGGATTGTGCGCTTTCATACGCGCGTGCCAGTGGTCGCACCCGAACGGGTCACGACCGAAATGGTCGAGGCTCTGAAGGCGGAAGGCGCCACCACATGGGTCGCCATCCACGCCAACCATCCCAGTGAGCTGACGCCCGCCGCTCGTGCCGCTATAGGACGCTTCGCCGATGCCGGCATTCCGCTGGTCAGCCAGACCGTGCTCCTCCGCGGCGTCAACGACGATGCGGAAACGCTGGGTGCCCTCATGCGTGCCTTCGTCGAGTCGCGCGTGAAGCCCTACTACCTGCATCATGCCGACCTCGCGCCCGGTACCTCGCATTTCCGCACGACCATCAACGACGGTCGCGCGATCATGAAGGCGCTCCGCGGCCGCGTCTCGGGCCTCGCCCAACCGACGTATGTGCTCGACATTCCCGGCGGCCACGGCAAGGTGCCGATCGGGCCGGAATATGTTGCGGAAGAAGGCGGCGGTGTTGCGATCGAGGATTTCAATGGCCGCCGCCATGCCTATACGCCCGGTGTCACAGAACCGTCATCTGCCTCAGCCAAATAACCCGGAGATAAACGAAGGGGGAGAGCAGCGCCGTGACTGAGCCTGTCTATAACGTCCTCTTCCTCTGCACCGGCAACTCCGCCCGTTCGATCTTCGCCGAGGCTATCTTGAACCGTGAGGGCAAGGGCCGCTTCCGGGCGTTTTCGGCAGGCAGCTATCCTCGCGGCACAGTCAATCCGCACACGCTGACCCTTCTCCGGAACTTGAAATTCGATGTCTCCGGCTTTCGCTCCAAGAGCTGGGACGAGTTCGCGCTTCCCGACGCCCCCAAGATGGATTTCGTTTTCACCGTTTGCGATGACGCTGCCGGTGAGACCTGTCCCTTGTGGCCCGGTCAGCCGATGACGGCTCATTGGGGCGTCCCCGATCCGGCGAACGCCACGGGCACCGAAGCGGAGATCGGCATCGCCTTCGCCGAGGCGTTCCGCATGCTGAACGCCCGCATCTCGATTTTCGTCAACCTGCCGATAGCGAAGATCGACAGACTTTCGCTGCAAAAGCACCTTCACGATATCGGCGCAATGGATCGCCCCGACCGTAAGACCTCGTCGGCCGCCTGATGGCGGAACCACTTGCCCGGCGCCTCTCTGCCGAGGCGCTCGGCACGGCGCTCCTCGTCGCTACCGTCGTCGGCTCGGGCATCATGGCGGAGCGTCTCGCCGGTGGTAACGGGGCGCTGGCCCTCCTCTGCAACACGCTCGCGACCGGCGCGATCCTTGTGGTCATCATCACCATCTTCGCGCCTGTCTCCGGCGGGCATTTCAATCCGGCAGTAAGCCTGGTCTTCGCTCTTCGCCGTGAACTGTCGGCGGGCGATTTTGGCGCCTATGTCGTCGCCCAGGTCGTCGGCGCTCTCGTCGGAGTCATTTTCGCGCATCTCATGTTCGATCTGGCGCCGCTGGCGATTGGTGATCACGCCCGCGCCGGCCCCTCGCAATGGCTGGCGGAGACCGTCGCTACTTTCGCTCTGGTGCTGACCATCCTCGGCGGGTTGCGGAATGCGCCCGCGGCTGTCCCATGGCTCGTGGGTCTTGTGATAACGGCCGCTTATTGGTTCACGTCTTCGACGAGCTTCGCCAATCCGGCGGTGACGCTGGCTCGCGGCTTCACGCAGACCTTCTCCGGCATCGCGCTCGGCCACGTCCCGGGTTTCGTCGCGGCCGAGATCACCGGCGGGCTGATCGCCGCCGCGGTCGCGAGTGTGCTCTTTCCTCGCCGTTAGTTCCCGTCCGCCTCGAAGCCGATCTTGAGGTGCGTGTTGTCGCAGAACGGCTTGGTGCGCGAGCCGCCGCAGCGGCAGAGGCGAACGCGCGTCACTCGGTCGATCGTCCGCCCGGTCCCCGAGCAGATTTCGAGATTGCCCATCACCTGCAGCGGCCCGTTCTTCTGCGGGTCGATGGCGAGCGGCCCGTCGCGGACGGTAAGCGGCTCCGACTTTCGTGTCTCCGGCTCGCCCGTCGCCTTGAAGCCGAGGGTATTGTGCGAGCCGTCGCAGAACGGTTTCCGCTTCGACGCCCCGCACCGGCAGAGCGTGGCGCGGAATCCGATGTCGGCTCCCGCAAGTCTCATGTCAGCGCGGAAGGCGTAGGGCCCGTTCTCGCGGAGATTGGCGAGGTTCACCGGCGGCGCCGCTTCCTGCGGCTTGCCGTCGTTGCGCGTGTAGTGGATAGCGCCTGACGGGCATTCCTGCGCGACGTGCACAAGCTGTTCGGTCGCCATCGCGTCGGGATAGATCCACGTCCCCGGCGTGTTGGCCCGGAACACCTTCGGCGCGCCGAGCACGCAAAAGCGCGCATGGATGCAACGCTTGCCGTAGTAGAGGATGGCGACATCCTTGCCTTCGGCAACCTCGACAGTGCTTGCCCCGGCGCCGGAGGGCAGGTCGTCCGCCTTCGGCAGTAGCGGCGGTGCAGGCCCAGCTACCGGCGTGGCAGCCGTTGCAGTCGGCGATTGCGCGCTGCCGACCGTTTTCAGTCCTTCAACGTGAAAATTCGCGACGATCTTGTCGAGCGCCTCCGCGCTGCCGGCGAGTTCATGGCCCGGGGAAAAAATGTGACGCGCCTGCTTGCCGAGCTCCGCCACCCGCTCGGCCATCATGCGCTTCTCGCCCGGTCCATGCGGCAACTGCGCGATGTCACGCAGCATGGTGAATGTGATGCCGGCGTTGACGCCGGGATGGTGGTGGCTCGCCGGCAGCGAGGCGAGGTGGCCGCTGACCCCGGGGAGAATCTCCATGAGGTCGATAGCCGTCCCGACGAACAGCCGCTTGCCCTCCTCGTCGTCGCCGCGCCCGAACGCCTGCACCAGACAGCGCAGCATGTGGCCGTAGAGCGAATTGGCGAAATCGAGAACCCGCGCTGCCTCGGCTGAATCGATGTGCACGCGGTTTTCCGGATTGAGCGGCTTCCGCATGACGGGATTGTGCGCCACCGGAAAGGCCGGCGCGAACGACGGGTCGGCGGCTGCGAACGCGTCGTATTCGTGCCGTACGGTGAGGAAGCGGTTGTAGTGGCTGTTCTCGCTGTGCGCCGGCGCTCCTTCGCCCTGCTCGATGATGGTCTGGATGGCGTCCTCGGCGCTTTGCAGGTCGCGCACCGTCGTCAGGCCGGGAAGCGAGGCGTCGCCCGGCCCGATCTGCGAGGCGACGTTGCCGCAGAACAGCGACTGCTCGCCCACATGATGGGCAAGCACGACGAGGCCGTGGCGAATGCCGCGATAGAGGTGACCCTGCGTCGTGTAGTCCTGGGCACTCGGCATCAGCCGCCCCTTCGGCATGGTGCGGTGATAGTCGAGCGGATGGACGAACTCCGTCGCGTCCTGCAGCTCCTTTCCCTCCGGCCGCTCAAGGAAGATGAAGTGGTCGAGCACCGCCGGCGAGAATCGCGCCAGCTCCACCACGATGCCGGTCGGGTAGTAGGTCGGCGGCACGGGGAAATTCGGCCGCGACAAATGCGGCCCCGCGCCGATCGAAATCAGCAGGTTGTTGGCGAGCGTGAGGTGGGTCATCTCCTCGATCGCGACCGAGGTGATGATGCGCTTCCAGCGGTTGACCGCCACCGCCTGCTCGGCGGTCAGTCCGTCGGACTCGCGGCGTTTCAGGCTCCACGCGGCGTAGAGATACGAGCACATCAGGCTGTGCTCGACCGCCGCCGCCTCCGCCAGAAGGTAGATCAGCTCCTCGCGCGTCTCGATGCGGATTTTCGGTTCTTCGTGCGCCATCTTGAGACAATCTTGGCACACGCGCGGCAGGCGCGCGACTCCGCACGAATCGTCCGGTGGGTAACGGTCTACCGCCCGAAACGGAGGCCGCGATGCTATCGTGGCTCAACCGCGAACGAGGGAGAACAGGAATGGCAAAGGCAGACGCAAAAGGGGCCGGAACGCGCGAAAAGCCGTGGCAGTTGAAGACGCCGGGCGGCAAGTCCGAGTTCCTTGCCTTCCGCGACGAGGCCCTCGATCCGCCGGCTCTCGTCGTCCAGTCCGGCAAGACCGAGCTGCGCTACCAGCTTCGCTGCATTGACGACCTTCACGCCATGCTGAAGGCGCACGGTGACTGGATGCTTCTTGGCGGCGCCGACGAACAGAAACCGACGGCCGAGGGCACGGTCGAAGCCTGGGGCCGCTCGTCGAAGAATCCGGTGCGCGGATGGTACGGCCCGAAGAAGGGCCTGCGCGGCCGCTTCGCTGTTTACCTGCCGCCGGTGATGAAGGCGCTCGGCCTCGCCGAGGTCGAGGACAATCCCCGCAACAATCGCATGCGCGCGATCTAGTATTCCCGCTCGAACGTCAGGCCGACTTTGCCTTGCCCACCCTCGCCGGCTTCGCCGCGCGCCTTGAGATTCTTGGTGAGGTCGAGGTCGATGACTACCCGGCCCGAGCCGGGATCCGTTCCGGCCTCGACGCCGAGGCGGACATTGTCGTTGATGCGCTTGGCGAGGCCGACTGTCGTCCCGCCGGTGGCGCTCTGCCGGATGTCGAGATCGTCGAGCCCGGTCGCCTGGCGCACGCGAGAAAAGAGTCCGGTACCGCCGAGCGCGCCGGTCATCTGCGCCACCGCGTCGACGAGCTGCGCCGCTTGTAGGGGCGAGAGGCTGCCAACACCGCGGTCGAAGAGCAGTCGCGAGAGCACTTCCTCCTCCGGCAGTCCTGACGACGACGTGAAGCTGATGCGCGGGTCGTTGGCCGGGCCGGTCACGTGCAGCGTCACGGTGGCATCGCTCGTCTGCGTGGTCGCTGCAAAGTCGACGACCGGCACGAGATCGCCGGCGAAGGTCAATGTGCCGCTCTCGAAGGTGAAGCGCCGGCCGAGCATCTCGATCCGCCCGCGCCGCTGGGTGAAGGCGCCGGCGGTCTGTGGGTTGCTGGTTGTTCCGGTCAGGCGGAGCGACCCGCCGAGCTCCGCGTCGATGCCAAAGCCGCGCACGAAGATCGCCGAGTTGCCGTTAAGCGCGATATCGAGCCGGAGTTGGCCGCTCATGTCGGCGCCGCCCGAGCGCGCTGACTGGCGGAGCTTCGGCGGCTTGAAGCCCGGTGGCGCATTGCGGTGCTTCACGTCGATGGCCGTCGCCGAGCCGGAGAGGCGGTCGGGAAGCTGGGTCTCCGTCCGGCCGAGGTCGATGCGGCCGGAAATCGTGCCGTTGCCGAGGAGCGGCCCGTTGATCGCGAGGTCGGCGGTGAAAAGCGCGTTGACCATCGTCCCGTCGGCATAGCGGCCATTGGTCACCTTGATAGCAAGGTTGGCGGGCAGGCCGGCACTGTCGATGGCGAGTGAGCCAGAAACCGTTACGGCACCGCCCTGCGCGAGGCGGCCCGACAAACCGCTGGTCGTCGCCCGCCGCCCGTCGAAATTGATGCGGCCGGTCGCACCGGCGATACCGAAGCCCGTGTCCGTATCGGCGATCGTGGCGTCGGCGAGGTCGATGGTGCCGCTGGTCGCCACCGCGGCGAGTGAGCCGGAGAGAGCGAGGTTCACGCGCGCACTGCCGGCAAGGCGAAGCTCGCGGCTCGATTGGAGCGCGAGCAGCGACAACGGGGCCGTGCCGGTCGCCTTGACCGAGAGGCCCGGTCCCGAGAACGGCACCTGCCCGGAAATATCGAGGGCCAGCCCCGAAATCGCGGTGCCGGTGATCCGACCGGCGATGCTTGTCGCCTTTTCGGTGGCGTTGCCGCGGGCGGTGAGCGAGAGACCGGGGAGGCCGGCGTTCCGGGTCGATGCGGTCTTGAGCTCTGACCAATCGAGGGTCCAGGCAGTCGCCAGTGCCGCGGTCGTGCCGGTGATCGTGGCGCGGCCGGAGATTGTCCCCTCCTCGCCGAGTTGTGGCGCGAAGCCGTTGACGACCGTTGCCGACACGCGCTCCGCCGTGACCGTGAGATTGAGAGTGGGCGAGATCGTGCCGTTGACAAGCACGTGGCCGCCGCCGAGAGCGAGGCTGGCCCCCGCGATGCCCGAACGTGTGCCATCGAGATTGATCGTCACCGGCTGGGCCAGCGCGACCGGCAGGCCGAAAGCGGAGCCGATGAGCGTGTCGAGGCGAACGACTTGCGCCCCCGCTGCGCCGTTGAGGCTGCCGCTGCCCGTGAGATTGAGGTCAGGTCCCTTGGCTGTCGCATCGAAACGTGTCGCGCCGCCGGCGACTGTCGCCGTTGCCTGCGCCGTGTCGAGGCGGATCGTACCGATGGTCATGGCGCTCGCCGTGGCGTTGCCGCGAACGAGCGGCGTGCCGAACGCGTCGTCGATGTGGATTTCGCCTTCGATCGTCCCCGCGGCGATCGTCTGGTAGGTGAAGTTGCTTCCGACGAACGAGACCGCAACCGATTGACGCGCACCGTCCGGTGCAAACTGCAGCTTAGCTTCGCCGCTGCCGGTTGCGTTGACGAGCCCCAGCGCGGCAAGCGTCTGGACGTTTGGCGCATCGACGGCAAGCGTGCCGGAAAGCGGCCCCTCGGCGGTGCGTTCGATCGCGCCGGTGATGCGGTTGTCGCCGATCGTGAGGTCGATGTTGGGGAACGCGAATTGGCCGCCGGCGTCGTAGGAAGCGCCGGCCTTCCCGGCGAGCGGCTTGCCGCCGAACGCGCCTTCCAGCGTCAGCGCCGCCCGCCAGCCGGCGTTCGCTGGCGCGCCGTGCAGATGAATGACCGCGTTTTCCACCGGCTGATTGAGCAGCTTTCCGGAGGCGACGGTGATCGTCGTATCGATGGTCGGCCGGGTCGGCGAACCGGAAATCCTGGCGACGAATGTCGCTGCGCCGCTGGACGCCTCGGCGAGGCGTGAAAGGTCCGAAATGCCGCCGTCGAGCGTGCCGTCGATTGCCTCCGCGGTTATCGTCACACCGCCATTGGCTGTCAGCGCGTCACCGGTGAGGGAGAGGTCGGAAATCGCGGTGCTGCCGTTCGCCCGGCGGACGATGGTAGCAGCAAGACGCGTCTCGCCGGCAAGCAGGCGGGCGACGGTCGCGTCGCCGGTGTTGAGATTGGTGGCGAGCGCATCGACCTTGAGGTTGGTCTCCGGGCCGAACAGCGTCCCTTCGGCCGCGACGTTGAGCCCTCCAGAGATCGGCCGCCCGGCAAGTGGCGACAGCGGCCGGAGGTCGGCGAAATCGGCGGTCGTCTTGCCGTTAGCGCTGGTGGCCGACAGCGCGCCGGCGAAAGTCACCGTCCCGCCGGCCGCCGCGAGCTTGGCGCTCGTCTCCGCCGTCGCGGTCGCCGTGTCGAAGGTGCCGTCAGCGGTGAGGATGAGCGGTGCACCGCCGACCGACTCGATCCGCCCGGTCGCCGTCTGGACCGCATCCGCTTCGACCCGGAGCGCGAAGGGCAGGGCGCCGCCGGCAAGCGGATCGTCCCGTTTCGCTTCGACCGCAAGCGACAGGCCGAGGCCGGGGATCGTCACCGCCCCGCCCTGCAATCCGACGACCTGGCCGACGAGTTCCAGGCGAATCGTGTCGGCAGTCGGCGCTACCTTGCCGGTGAGCGCGATGGTGTTGACCCGCGACGGCGGTGTGGTGAACGGCAGCATGATGGTGCCGCCGTCCGCCTTCCGCACGTTGATGGTGAGCGCGAGGTTCGCCGCGGCGTCGCCGAGAGCGCCGGACGCTTCGGCGCGGACGGTGGCGGTCGTCAACGTACCCTGACTGATGAAGATGCGCGGCAGGGGTTGGTCAGCGACGCGCGACCAGTCGGCGTCGACCGCCACGTTGATCGGCCCGGAAAGAAGATCGGCGTATTCCGGCGGCACCAGTTCGGCGAGGTCGCCGTCGCCTTTTAGAACCAGATGCTGGCCGCTCTCGCCCGCGGGCGAGAGCGCGAACGTGCCGGAGAAATGTGTCGCGCCGTTGGAAGCAAGCGACAGCGAACCGTCAACTTGCTCGCCCTTGATCGCCGTCTTGGCGGCGAGCGTGAAGCCGGGTCCTGTACGCCGGCCCATGAGGCCGACGATCTCGCCGTCGGCGTCCTCGGAGAGCTTGATGTCGATCGCGAACGGAGCGCTGAGGTTCGCCCGGTCGATCGCGGCGGTCAGCGTGCCGGCCCGCCCGTCGGTGCGCTGGGCGTCGAGGCGCGCAGCGACGCTGCCGTCAATGCCGGCGACGAACGAACCGTTCAAGGAAAGCACGGCCGCTCGTCCGGCGAGCGCCTCGCCGAGTTCCAGTCGCGCTACCGCCACCTCTTTCGCCGCGAAGGGCAGAAGGACACCGCCGCTCTCTCCACTCGGAAGATGCGGTTGGCGCTGCACGCTCACCCGGTCCGCCGCGATGGAGTCGACCGAGATGTTGCCGGTGATGAGGGCGGTAATGTTGACGTTGATGCTGACGTTGTCGCCTTCAGCGAATACCCCGTCGGCATCCGAGACGATGATCTTGTCTGCGCTCAGCCAGAAGGGCGGCCAGCCGGAAAGACCATCGACCTTCACGGTAAGCCCGTTGCCGGACGCGCCGCGCTCCATCATGCCGGCGACGATGGCGTGGCCCGGCGGT
>JAYTZZ010000186.1:0-8039 GCA_043741595.1 Hyphomicrobiales bacterium
CTTGCGGTCGGCAATCCCTGCCACGTTGTCCGCCAGTTGGAACCCCGCCCAAGTGCCTTTCAGACCGAGGCCGGAAGGGCGTAGAGTGCCGCTCACACGAGGCCAAAGTTTGTAGCCATGGCACAGTCCGTTCCCGCCCGCGAAAGCGCTGAAATCCACCGTCTCCGCAACGCGCCGGAAGCGCCGCACAATCCCGGCATCGCCTTCGATCCGGAACCCGTCGCCGGCGTCCGCGTCAATCTCTCTGCTGTCGAGCGCCGCGCGGCAACGCTGCCCAAGCGCCGCACAGTAAAGAAAGAGTGGCAGGCGGCCTGGCTGGTGAAGGCGATCCAGTGCATGGATCTCACCACGCTCAATTCCGACGACACCGATGGCCGTGTTCGCCGGCTCTGCGCCAAGGCGATGCACCCGCTACGCCCTGACCTGCAGGAGGCGCTCGGTCTCGGTGATCGGAGGATCACGACTGGCGCGGTCTGCGTCTATCACCGGTTCGTCGCCACCGCTGTCGATGCACTCAGGGGATCGGATATTCCGGTGGCTGCGGTTTCGACTGCGTTCCCGGCGGGTCTCTCGCCCATGAAGACGCGTCTCGAGGAGATCGAAATGTCGATCGCCGACGGCGCGCAGGAAATCGACGTCGTGATCACCCGCGAGCACGTGCTCACTGGCAACTGGCAGGCGCTCTACGACGAAGTGATGGCATTCAAGGCGGCGTGCGGGTCGGCGCACATGAAGACCATCCTCGGCACCGGTGATCTGAAGACGCTCCGCAACGTCGGCCGCGCCTCGTGGGTGGCGATGATGGCGGGGTCGGACTTCATCAAGACCTCGACCGGCAAGGAAGGCGTCAACGCGACGCTGCCGGTGGCGCTTGTCATGGTGCGGGCCATACGCGCCTATCGCGACATGACCGGCTACGTCGTCGGCTTCAAACCCGCCGGCGGCATCGCCACCGCCAAGGACGCCATGAATTTCCAGTTCGTCATGAAAGAAGAGCTCGGCGACGAGTGGCTCCAGCCGGGGCTTTTCCGCATCGGCGCTTCGTCGCTCTTGTCCGACATCGAGCGGCAGCTCGAATACTTCATCACCGGGCGTTACGCGTCGTTCGACCATCACGCGATGGCTTAAGCAGATGCGGACGATGGCACAGAACTCCAATCCCTCCCCGGAACGGGGAGGGGGGACCGCGCGAAGCGCGGTGGGCGGGGTTGCGGCTGAGCTACCCCCTCCGTCTCCGCTTCGCGGAGCCACCTCCCCCCTTCGGGGGAAGGATAAGAGAGGCCACAATGTCAGTCGCTGAAATCCTCGACACGATGGACTACGGCCCGGCGCCAGAGAGTGACAAGGAAGCCCGCGCCTGGATCAAGAAGCACGCCTCGGCCGAGTTGTTCATCGACGGCGCGTTCCGAAAGCCCGAGGGCGGCGAATGGTTCGATACATCGAACCCGGCGACGGGCGAGGTGCTCGCGCGCGTCGCGCAAGCTGGTTCCGCCGACGTCGATGCGGCCGTGAAGGCTGCCCGCAAGGCGCAACCGGCATGGGCGCGGCTACCCGGTCACGAGCGGGCGAAATACCTTTACGCCATCGCGCGTCTGATCCAGCGTCACAGCCGGCTGTTCGCCGTCATCGAGGCGCTCGACAACGGCAAGGCGATCCGCGAGACGCGCGATATCGACGTGCCACTCGTCGCCCGTCATTTCTATTACAACGCCGGTTGGGCGGAGCTGATGGCGAGCGAGCTGCCCGGCCGCGTGCCGGTCGGCGTTTGCGGCCAGATCATCCCGTGGAACTTCCCGCTGCTGATGCTGGCGTGGAAGATCGCCCCGGCAATCGCGCTCGGCAACACTACCATCCTGAAGCCGGCCGAGTTCACGCCGCTATCGGCGCTTCTCTTCGCCGAGATATGCGAGATGGCCGGCCTGCCGCGTGGCGTCGTCAACATCATCACCGGCGACGGTTCCACCGGCGAGTTCATCGTCAAGCATCCCGGCGTCGACAAGATCGCCTTCACCGGCTCGACCGAAGTCGGCCAGCGCATTCGCGAGGCAACCGCCGGCACCGGCAAGTCGCTGACGCTGGAGCTTGGCGGCAAGTCGCCGTTCATCATCTTCGACGACGCCGATCTCGATTCGGCAGTGGAAGGCGTGGTGGATGCCATCTGGTTCAATCAGGGCCAAGTGTGCTGTGCCGGCTCGCGCCTCCTGATCCAGGAAGGCGTGCACGATGCCGTCGTCGCCAAGCTGCGTACGCGCCTCGATACGCTCCGTGTCGGTCCGCCGCTCGACAAGGCCATTGATCTCGGCGCGATCGTCGCGCCTATCCAGCTGGAACGCATCAAGAAGCTGGTGGCGCAGGGCGTGGAAGAGGGCGCCACGCTCTACCAGTCGCACGGCGCGCTCCCGGCAACGGGCTGTTTTTATCCGCCGACGCTGCTCACCAACGTTCAGCCGGCCTCGACCGTTGCGCGCGTGGAAATCTTCGGCCCCGTCGCCGTTGCCATGAGCTTCCGGACGCCGGAAGAAGCGGTGGCGCTCGCCAACAATACCGAGTACGGCCTCGCCGCCTCGATCTGGTCGGAGTCGATCAACCTCGCTCTCGACACTGCGCCGAAGGTCAAGGCCGGCGTCATCTGGGTGAACTCGACCAATCTCTTCGACGCCAGCGCCGGGTTCGGAGGGTACAAGGAATCTGGCTACGGCCGCGAGGGCGGGCGCGAAGGCGCGCTCGCCTATACCAAGCCGGCGTGGATGAAGTCGGCAAAGAAACTCGCCGAAGCGATCCCGCCGAAGCCCGAGCTTGGGCTTGAGCTTGTCGGCGGCGGCATCGACCGCACGTCGAAACTCTACATCGGCGGCAGGCAGGCGCGGCCGGATGGCGGCTACTCACGTCCGGTCGCAGCGGCGAACGGCAAGCTCGTTGGTGAAGTCGGCGACGGCAACCGCAAGGACATCCGCGACGCTGTCGAGGCGGCGCGAAAAATCCAGCCAAAGTGGGGCGCGACGACCGAGCACAATCGCGCGCAGATTCTCTATTACATTGCCGAGAATCTCGACGCGCGCGCGAGCGAATTCGCCGATCGCCTGCGGGCTCTCAGGGGGGTCAAGAAAGCCAAGACGCGGCTTGAGGTTGACGCCGCCATCGAGCGCTTGTTCGCGTGGGGCGCGTGGGCCGACAAGCACGAAGGCACCGTCCACAAGCCGCCGTTCCGCGGCCTCGCGCTCGCCATGAACGAGCCCCTCGGCGTCGTTGGCGTCGTCTGCCCGGAGGAGCCGGGCCTGCTCGCGTTCGTCTCGTTGATGGGCGCGGTGATCGCCACCGGCAACGCGGCGATCATCGTGCCGTCGATGGCGCAGGCACTGGTCGCCACCGATTTCTATCAGATCCTTGACACATCCGACCTTCCCGGCGGCGTCATCAACATCGTCACCGGCGACAAGAGTCCGCTCGGCCTTGAACTCGCCAAGCACGATGCGGTCGACGCCATCTGGTATTTCGGCAATGCCGACGCTGTGAGGGAAATCGAACTCGCCTCCGCCGGCAATCTCAAGCAGACGTGGACCGAGTCCGTCGCTCGCGATTGGGGCGACGCCAATATCGGCGCGGGACGCGAAATCCTGCAGCGCGCCACCCAGGTCAAAAACATCTGGATTCCTTACGGGGAATAGCCCGGAGTTTCCTGCGCGGGGTACGGTGAGCGGCCGCAAATGTCTCTACTTCGCCTCAACGAGCCGGCGGATGCCGTCCCAATAAAGCGTGTTCCAATGCGTGTTGACGATGCTGCTGAGGGGTCCGGTTTCCTTCGAGCCATCGGGGCTGGGGATCACGACCTTGTAGTCGGGCACATTGGCCTGGGTTAGTTCGATCTGCGCTCCGGCGGGTGTGTCCCGGAATGCGAGCGTCAGAGTCGAATCGGGCGCTCCCCGTTTGTCGAGGCTGTAGTCGGCTGCGTCGACTGCGGAGACCCAACCGAAATTCCACCAGGACATGACGACGATGTGGATCCCGGGGCTTTCATCGACTGCGATCACCTTGGCGTCGACGCCACACTTTGTCGGCTCGAAGCAAAACGCCTCCAACCTGCTGCCGGCTGATCCGCGTTCGACGGTCTCGCCCTTCGCGTTTAGATACCGCGCGGGCAGGCCCGTTATGCGCTCCTGACCCGCTCCGGTCATGTAGAGGCCGAATAAGTCGGCGGCCTTGGCGCCGGAAAAGTGGATGGTTTGGCTCAGCGTTGCAGCTGGTGCAGCCGTGGCAGACATCAAAGCCGCCATCAGTACGGTGGCACGAAGCATCGTGTGACTCCTTCTGTTATGCCCGGGTTGCCGCGACGTTGCCGCCAGTTCTAGTTGGACGGTGTGCCGCCACTGCCGGAGAGATAGGATTCGAGGCTGGCGTTGAATGGCTTCCAGCCGTCGACCGTCATGTCGTATGGCGGGCCGCCCTGCGTGAACCCCTCATGGGCGAAGCTCACCACGCGATGGTCGCCGGAATTCCTTATGGTCCAGGTCAGCGTGGTGTTCGGCCAGACCGGATTGGCGTTCTCGCTGCAGGTCCAACGGACCATTCGGTTCGGATCGAGGACGTCGACGCGGAACTTCATCACTGCGATTCTGCCGCCCTTGTCGAAACGAAGCTCGGTGGCGCCGCCGACCGCTGCGGCAACCGTGCCGACCTTTGCCCACCAGCTCTTGATGCCGTTGGATGTGGCAACGGCATCGTAGGCGGCCTTCGCCGTCGCCGCGGTCGAGAATTCGTGCGTTATGGAATTCACGTGGTCGGTTTCCCTGCTCGACATTTCTTTAACCGTATGGTTGACAATAATGGGGACAGGAGAAATGTCAACCACATGGTTGAAGGTCGTCAGTCCGGACGTCACATTGATGGGGCACTGCGCGCGCTTGCGAGCCCGGCGCGAAGGGCGATGCTGGAGCGTCTTGCCGGCGGCGAACTCACGGTTGGTGAACTCGCGGCGCCGATGCGCATGACGGTTGCCGGGGTTTCCAAGCATCTCGATGTGCTGGAGCGCGCGCGACTGGTCGAGCGGCGCCGGGAAGGGCGCGAAAGCCATTGCCGGCTTACCCCCGAAGGTCTCAACGAGGTGTTCAACCTCGTCGATCGCTATCGGTTGATGTGGAATAAGCAGCTCGACACGCTTGGCGCGTTTCTCAAGGAATCTCCAAGGAGAAAATGAGCGATGGCCGACGGGGACATTGAAATTACGCGAGTCTACCCCGTCGATGTCGAGCGTGTTTTCGACGCATGGACGGACCCTGGTTTGATGAGCAGTTGGTTCTACGTCGGTGACCGGTGGACTGCGGATGTCGAAAACGAGCTTCGGGTCGGTGGGATGTTTCGTATCACGATGCGCACGGATGCCGGCCAGACTCTCGTCTGCCATGGCGTGTATCGCGAGGTGGAGCGCCCGCGCCGGATTGCTTTCACCTGGAACTCACATCTCCACACCGAAAGCCTTGTGACGATCGAGCTCAGGCAAGTTGCGGAGGGTACGGAACTGAGGCTGATCCACTCAGGGCTACCGAGCGACGAACTGCGGACTGCCCACTACCAAGGCTGGGTCGGCTGCGTCGAGAATTTCGAGCGCGCCGCCCGACGGGATTTTGCTCCGGCCTGAAGCTTCTGCACCGAATCCCGCGCATGCGATTCACCACGAGTCGCAGGCTCGTTACAGCATATCACCCAGCGACCAGTGGTTCGCCCAGCGCGCATCGATCTCGTCGCGGACGTTCTGGTAGCGGATGTCGGTCGAAAGCCTGAGGCGTCCGTCGGCGGCCTCGTTCGTCGTGGCCGCGTGGATCATGTAAGGGCTGTGCAGCACCACATCGCCGGCCTCGTAGTCGGCGATCAGCCAGCGCGCGTCCAGCCGTTCGGCCAGTGACGGCAGATCCTTGGTGATCCAGCCGCCGTCGTTCATCGTCTTGTTGAAAGCGCCGATGCGCTCGTCGGGTGGGAGGTGCGCGTGCTCGCGGGCGAACTCGGCTTCCATCGCGCGCCCGTTGGTGTGCGATCCTTCGAGGTAGACGAGGCCGCCCATGACGACCGGCACGTCGCCGATGGGGATCCAGGCCGTCACCAGCTTGTCGGTGCCGCCGCGGAGGTACGTCAGGTCGTAGTGGGCGCCGGTGGCCGAAACGTCGCCGGGCTTTGTGTAGCGGATGAGCTTGCGCTTGTGCAGATACGATGGCCCGCCGACAAAAGCGTCGAGGAAGCGCCAGAGACGCGGGTGCATGCAGAAGGATTCGTAGGCAGCGGAGCGGACGAGTTCCATCAGCCGCTTGCGCGCGCTTTCCCCATCCGTGCCCGAATAGATGCCATCGACCGGATCCGAGCCCTCTGCTAACAAGCCGGTGTCGTCAAACTGGGTGAAGAAGTGCCTGCGAAATTCCAGCACCTCGTCGCGCGGCAGGAAGTGCTTGAGCCAGAGATATCCGTCGGTGTCGAAGCGGGCGCGGAGTTTGTCGACCGGATCGGAAGGGTCGCTGGCCTCGAGGCGCCCGAGCCGCTTCGCGCTCATGTCGAGCGCAAAACCATTGGAGCGAAGGGGAGGTGTCGCGGCGATGTTCATTCGGCGGATGTTAGTGGCTGCGCGCGGGCCAAGCCAGTCCCGACGCCATGCATATCACTCGAAAAGGAAGGCCGACTGAAGCCGCTCTGCCCTCAGTCCGCCATCGCCGCGGCGGGCTGCGGCTGTTGCGCCATCTGCGGCCCGCCCATCGCCACCTTCTTGTAGCGGAGGAGCAGGAGAAAGGGCGTAGCGCAGAGCGTGATGTAGAACATCAGCTTGAAATCATCGAGATAGGCGATCATCAGCGACTGGGCGGTGATGAGGCCGTCGATCTGCGCCGCGGTTTGCGCACCGGCCTGCGTGGTGAGCGCCGATGGATCGATGCCGAGCGCCGGCAGGTTCGGGTTGAACGGGTTGATGTGCTCGGCGAGCGTCGCGTGATTGGTCTGCATGTTGGAGATCAGCAGCGCCGCCATGATCGAGATGCCGATCGACGACCCGAGGTTGCGGACGAGATTGAACAACCCCGACGCTTCCGTTCTTAGCCGCACGTCGAGGGTCTGGAACGCGACGGTTGACAGCGGAATGAACACGAACCCGAGACCGAAGCCCTGGATCACTCCGGAAGTGATCAGCGGCCATTCGCCCATGCCGAATGAGAAAAACGTCATCTGCCAGAGCGAGATCGCGGTCAGCGCTAGGCCGAAGGGGACGAGCAGCCGCGGATCGATCTTGCCGACCAGCCGGCCGACAACCATCATCGATGCCATGGTGCCGAGGCCGCGAGGCGCCAGCACGAGCCCGACGGTGATGATCGGATAGCCGAAGAGATTCTGCAGCATCGGCGGCAGCAGCGCCATCGTTGCCAGCAGCACGATGCCGACGATGAAGATCAGCACGAGCGCCGCGGAGAAGTTGCGGTCCATGAACAGGCGCCTGTCGAGGAAAGGTTCCTTGTGCGTTGCCGTGTGCACCATGAACATCCATGCGGCGGCAATCGCGACGCCGAGTTCCAGCATCACCTCGGTCGAATTGAACCAGTCGAGTTCGGCGCCGCGGTCGAGCATGAACTGCAGCGCGCCGATGGCAACCGACAAGAGGCCGAAGCCGATGAAATCGAATTTGCGGATGCGGCGGAGCGTGTCCGGCATGAACAGGAACACGCCGGTGAACGCAGCGATGCCGACCGGCACGTTGATGTAGAAGACCCAGCGCCAGTTGAAGTGGTCGGTGAGGTAGGCGCCGATGGTTGGCCCGATGATCGGCGCGATCATGATGCCGGCGCCCCAGAGCGCCATCGCCTGGCCCTGCCGTTCGCGCGGGTTGATGTCCATGATGACCGCCTGCGAAAGCGGGGCGAGCGCAGCGCCGAACGCACCCTGGAAAATGCGGAAGAGTACCATCTCGTCGAGGCTGAGCGCCGTGCCGCAGAGCGCGGAGGAGGCGACGAAACCGACGACGCAAATCATGAACAGATTCTTGCGGCCGATGTTGTCGGAGAGCCAGCCCGTGATCG
>JAYTZZ010000187.1:0-3430 GCA_043741595.1 Hyphomicrobiales bacterium
GTATTCCGGCCGTGCCGGTCGCGTCAGCGATATGCAGATCGGGGATCACGTAGTCCTCGTCGAGGCGCTGAACAGCAGCGCTGTCGAGCGCCTTGGCGAAAATCAGAAGCCGGGCGCGTTTCGGCGGCTCGCCCATCGCCGTGGTGTTCGGAACGACCGGCCCGATGGCAACGGCTTCCAGACCCCACGGAGTCTGGACGATTCCGGTTTCCACTCCGCGGGTTTGTCCGTCGGTCGGGACTTTGGCGGCCATGATCGCGAGCGCGGCGCCGAAAGCCTGTGTGGACGACACGGTTATTTTCTCGCCGGCACGGAACGCGAAGAGGTCGCCGCCGTCCTCGTCGAGGAGGTAAACGGTTTCGAAGAGGGTTGCCGTCGTGGTCGACGCGACGAAGTTCTCATCGACGAACGCTTGGTCGATCGTGCCGTACATGTTGCGCACGGCCTCGTCCCAGACGGCATAGTCGCTGTGCGTTTCACCAAGATGGCGAAGATACGATTGCACCGCGGCCTCCGCCGAGCGGACCGTTAGTTTTTCCTCGATGCGATTGGCCTCGCTCGCGATCCGGTCGAGCGAGAGCACGACCGCGCCCAACGCGCCGCCGAGTGCCACCATGGGAAGGAGGACGCCAAGCCAGTTTCGCCACGCTGTTTGAAGAGGAAAAAGCAATCGCCACCAACGATCAGAGGGCCGCCGCCTTTACTCTGTGTATGCCGCAATAGTTGCAGCAAGCTTTCGGTTCGCGGCTCGGCGCATATTCGATGCGTGTGGCTAGTGAAGCGTTAAGCGTGCAGCTCGCTGAGTGCCGCCGGATGAGCCGCTTTCGGGTGTGTGGTTTTGCCGACCAGAGTCATCAGACTCGCAAAACCGCCGGACGACTCCGAGCGCCTGGCGTCGCATGAGTTATCCCTTTGTTAACCATGGAGGTTAACACTTACCTTCGACCGGCATCCGCGAACGCGCCGGTTCGTAACCCCAGTTCGGCCGCTCGACCAACCTCCCGCGACCGCAAGGCGCGGCAAACGTTCTGCGTTTGCCCAATCGATGGAGGTTCCGATGAAGCGTGGAACTATAGCGGTAGCATTGGCAATATTCGGTACGCTGCCCGCCAGTGCAGCGATCGGCGTCCTTCAGGTGCCGGCCGCGTGCGGCACCATGGAGGAAGTGACGACCTTCCTCAGCCAGAAGATGCCGGGACAGGAAGAGATCGGCAGCGGCGGCGACAAGCGCGGCGAGACTATCGCGACATTGCTCACGGGCAACGGCTATTGGGCGCTGGTCGCGACGGTCTCGTCCGATCAGGTCTGCGTCATCGCCTCGGGCCATGAGTGGACCATCGGCCCGGTGCAAGCGAAGTCATATTGACGGCGGCCGCCGCCTCTAACGCTGGCAGACCGGACAATAGAATGTCGAGCGCCCCGAGTGGACCTTGCGACGGATGATGCCGCGGTCCTTGCGAAGGCACGGCTCGCCTTCCCGGTCGTAGACCGCGAACGCATGCTGGAAGTCGCCGAGTTCGCCGGTCGCGCGGATGTGGTCGCGGAGTGACGAGCCGCCGGCCTTGATGGCGGCTTCCAGAACCTCCCGGATGGCGTCCGCCAGGCGGTTGGCGGCGGCGGTCGGCTTGCCGGTCTTGGTGGCCAGCGTCCCGGCCTTGCGGTCCGGCGAGATCCGCGCCCGCCACAGCGCCTCGCACACATATATGTTGCCGAGGCCGGCGATCAGGCGCTGGTCCATGAGCGACGCCTTGATCGGCGCCGAACGGCCCGCAAGCGTTTTGGCAATGAAGGCGCCGTCGAGTTCGTTGCCGAGCGGCTCGATCCCGATCGCACGGAAATGCTTCGAAGTTTCGATGGCGCTCCGTGCGACGATATCCATCAGCCCGAAGCGCCGCGGATCGTTGAAGACGATCCTGACGCCGGTCTTCCGCCCGACGCCGGACATATGAAAGACGACGTGGTCGTGCGCCGAGAATTTCGCCGGCGCATGGTAGTACGTGGCGGTTCCCTTCGAGGTGCCGTCAGCCTCGATGCGGAACGAACCCGACATGCCGAGATGGACGACGAGAACGGCGCCGTCGTCGAGATCGATGAGGAGATATTTCGCCCGCCGCCCGACGGCGACGACTTTCCGTCCGGTGAGGCGCTTGACGAAGCCGCGCGGGAAGGGGACGCGAAGATCGCCGCGCCGTTGCTCGACCTTGAGAAGGGTCGCGCCTTCCATGACGGGCGCCAGCCCGCGGCGGACCGTTTCAACTTCTGGAAGTTCGGGCATCCGCTAACCCTTTGGCAAGGCGGGCGGACGATAGCTTGAGTTGGAGGCATGGGCTATGGTCCGCGCCAATTCGGGAGAGGGCATGAAAGCCAAATCCGCCGCGGCAGAAACGGAAACGGGGACCCGCGCCTCCTTCGGATTCCGCGACGTGGCGACGGCCGATAAGCAGCGGCTCGTGGACGACGTCTTCGCCAAGGTCGCCGCGCGCTACGACCTGATGAACGACCTGATGTCGGGCGGGCTGCATCGCCTGTGGAAGGACGCGATGGTCGCATGGCTTTCGCCGCCGCGCCGGTCGTCGCTGCCGTTTACCGTGCTCGACGTGGCCGGCGGCACCGGCGACATTGCCTTCCGCATCGCCGAGCGTTCGGAGAGCGCCGTCGTCACTGTCGCCGACATCAACAAAGACATGCTGGCGGTCGGCGAGAGTCGCGCCGCCAAGCGGCGGTTGACCAGTCGCGTCACCTTCGCTGAGGCGAACGCCGAAGAGCTGCCGTTCGGCGATGGCGCCTTCGATGCGGTCACCATCGCCTTCGGAATCCGCAACGTGCCGCGCATCGACAAGGCGCTCACAGAAGCGCGCCGTGTGCTGAAGCCCGGCGGGCGCTTCCTCTGTCTCGAGTTCTCCGCGGTCGATGTCGCCATCGTCGACCGGGTGTACGAACTCTACTCGTTCAACGTCATCCCGATGATCGGCGGATGGGTGATCGGCGACGAGCAGCCGTACCGCTACCTGGTCGAGTCGATCAAAAAATTCCCCAATCAGGCGCGCTTCGCCGCGATGATCGAGAAGGCCGGATTCGCCAAGGTCACGTTCCGCAACCTGTCGGGCGGGATCGCCGCGATCCACTCCGGCTGGAAACTCTGACCATATGGCGGACATCGCCGCGCTCTTTCGCCTTGCCCGCGCCGGCTTCGTGCTCGCCCGTGCCGGGGCATTCTCGATCTTTGATGTTGAAGCGCTGCCCGCCGGGCCGCGCTCCGTTGTGCATGCCGCGCGATGGCTGGGGCCTCGCAACCTCACCGACACGGAGCGTGCCGAGCGCCTGAACATTGCGCTCAATCGGTTGGGCCCCTCTTACGTCAAGCTCGGCCAGTTTCTCGCCACGCGGCCGGATCTCGTGGGGCGCGAGGCGGCGCTGGTCTTCGGACGGC
>JAYTZZ010000188.1:0-7969 GCA_043741595.1 Hyphomicrobiales bacterium
TCGATTCAATCATCTTCCCCTTTCTAATTGGATCGATTCATTCAAGCGCCGCGGTACTCTTGTCAAGGAGGGTGCCGCGGCGTCCTTCCAACCAAGGAGTCAAGGCAATGTTCGCTCCTATTCGCGTCGCCACCATGGCCGCAGCCGTTGCCCTCGTTGGCGCGGCGCTGGTTCCAGCTCTTTCAGCAGCTAAAGCCGAAGTCGCCCTGATTCAGGTCCCCGCCACCTGCGGCACTCTCAAGGACGTGCGCGAACTTCTCAGTATCAAAATGCCGAACCCGGAGGCCGTCGCGAAAGGCGGCGATTCGCACGGCGAGGACGTCGCCGTGCTGCTCGCCGGCGATGGCTATTGGGCGCTGGTCGCCAACATGTCGCCGGGGCGCGTTTGCGTTGTCGCCTCCGGCTACAATTGGACTGCTGTCGTGCCGGGAGAAGCATCGGCCTTCTGACCTATCCCCCCGGCGAACGCCGCCCGTTGAGCGGGTTAGCCGGATTCCAGCGGTACTCGATCGTCTCGAAACGGGTGTCGCGCGCGTCGTAAAGCAATAGACGCCCGACGAGTCCCTCGCCGACGCCGACAATTTCCTTGATGACTTCCAGTCCCTGCAACGCGCCGATGACGCCGACGAGCGCGCCAAGAATTCCGGCTTGCGCGCACGTCGGCAACAATCCCTCCGGCGGCGGTTCGGGGAAGAGGCAACGATAGGTCGGATTCGGTTCTCCATCCGCCCGTTGCTCGTGCGGTTTCAATGTCGTCAGCGATCCGTCGAACTGACCCACCGCCGCGGTCACCAGCGGCTTCTTCGCAACGAAGCATGCGTCGGAGACCACGTAGCGCGTGGTGAAATTGTCGGAACAGTCGGCCACGAGATCATAGCCACCGATCAACTCGCCTGCATTCTCCGCGGCCAGCCGAACCGCGTGCGTCTCGACGGCAACGTGCGGATTCTGCCGGGCGACCGCGTGCTTCGCGCTCTCCACCTTGAGGGTGCCGACCGCAGCCGTGTCGTGAATCACCTGCCGCTGCAGGTTCGACAGCGACACAGCGTCATCGTCGACGATACCGATCGTGCCGACACCAGCTGCGGCGAGATACTGAATCACCGGGCTGCCGAGCCCGCCGGCGCCGACAACCAGCACGCGCGCACGCTTCAGCTTCTGCTGACCCGGTCCGCCGACATCGGCAAGGACGATGTGCCGCGCGTATCGTTCGATCTCGTCTTCGGAAAACGCCATTGGGGGAACCTAATGGCATACGGTGAGGTTGACGAGGTCTTGGCTCCGGTCTTGCATCGCCAACGAAGCCAAGGGCGCCCGCGGAGTTCGAGCATTCATGCAGATCCGGATCGGCTTCGACATCGCCTACGAATGCGTGCAGCGGACGCCGTTTCTTCTCAGCCTCCGGGTTCATCCTTCGCGTGTCGGCGACCTGGTTGCGCCCGACGTGATCCAGTCCGACCCGCCCTACCCGATCACCGAATACCGCGACAGCTTCGGCAACATCTGCAGCCGCGTGACGCTGCAACCGGGGCGGACGCGCTTCTTCGCCGATGCCATCATTCGCGATTCCGGACTGCCCGATCCGGTGGTCCCCGATACGCCCCAGCATGACATCCCCGATCTTCCGGCCGAGTGCCTCCTCTATCTGCTGGGCAGCCGCTATTGCGAGACCGACAAGCTCAGCGAGACCGCGTGGCAGCTCTTCGGCAAGACGCCGCTCGGTTGGGGGCGCGTGCAGGCGATCTGCGACTACGTTCACCAGCACGTAAAATTCGGCTACGAGCAGGCGCGCCCGACCAAGACCGCGTCGGATGTGCACGTCGAGCGCGCCGGCGTCTGCCGCGACTTCGCACACCTCGCCGTCACCTTCTGCCGCTGCATGAATATCCCGGCGCGATACGTCACCGGCTACCTCGGCGATATCGGCGTTCCATACGATCCCTCGCCGATGGATTTCAGCGCGTGGTTCGAGGCCTATCTTGGCGGGCGCTGGTACACCTTCGACGCGCGGCAAAACCGGCCGGGCATCGGCCGCATCCTGATCGCCACCGGGGCGCGACGCCTCGGACGTCGCCATCAGCAATTCGTTCGGAATGACGACGCTGGCGGGATTCAAGGTGTGGACGGACGAGGTGAAGGCTTAAGCTTTGGACTTCCGCTTCTTTGCCTTCGGCTTCGCCGCCCCGGCGAAATACGCCTTCATCGGATCGAAGTAGCTTTCCACCCAGCCTTCCTTGTAGCCGCCGTTCTTCTGGCTGTCCGGAATGCGGGAATGAAGCAGGGTCAGCCTGGTGCCGCCGGCAACCGGTTTCAGCGTGATGGTCAACTTCGAATCCTTGTCGCCGGCCGCGAACTCCGCCGAGCGCCACGACTGGACGATGCGCTTGCCGCGCATGAGTTCGAGGTTCGTGCCCGAGATGTAGTTGTCCCAGGCCGTGAACGCCGCCCCGACTTTCGCCGACGCCTTCGCCTTGCCGCCGCTCATGAGCCCGTGCGCCTTGCTGTCGAGCCATGCATCGTAGATGGCGCGTGGCTTCGCCGGGATGATGTCAGACACGGTGAACTTGAAACTCATCACACACTGACCTTTTTCTGAGTTCAGCCCGCCGCGACACGCGACGGGCCGTTTTGTCTTCGCTGCCTATTGCAGGATGCCGATGATCGCTCCCATGACGATCAGGCTGACGAGCGTGTAGCCGCCGTTGATGAAGATGAGTTGCTGCGGCTTTCGCTCATAGAAGATCTGGTTGGCAAAGACGGTAGCAACAAAGCCAAGCCAGGCCATGAAGCCGATGAAGGCGCCGCCGACGAGATCGTTGCTGCCGTAGTGCGCGATGAATCGCGCCAGCACGTACGCCATGATCAGGTCGCCGATCCCCTCGGCGATCAGCGCCGGCATAAGCCCGGCCTGGACCTGTTCCGGCGTCACCTTGGCGAGATCCTGCCATTGCTTCCCGAACAGCATTGGCGAGTACCAGCCCCAGCCTATCAAGAATTTCACGACCGCCGCGACGATTACGCCGAGCCAACTGATCGTTATTGCTGCTTCCATTGTGCCACTCCTCGTTGGAACATCGTCCACCGCGGTGGCGGAGGACTAGCTGACGCGGAACGCAACGTGGACGGTTACGGCGTCACCTTAGTCCATTCCCTCGAAGAGCGCCGTCGATAGATAGCGCTCGGCGAACGATGGGATGATCAGTACGATATTCTTGCCCTTCATCTCCGGCCGCTGGCCGACGGTGACCGCGGCGGAAATGGCTGCGCCCGACGAGATGCCGACCGGTATGCCCTCGACGCGGGCGCAGAGCCTTGCGTATGAAAAAGCTTCCTCCGTCGGCACGGTAACCACCTCGTCGTAGATCTTGGTATCGAGAATCTGCGGGATGAATCCTGCGCCGATGCCCTGGATCTTGTGGGGGCCGGGGTTGCCGCCGGAAAGCACCGGACTTTCGGCGGGCTCGACCGCGACGATGCGCACGCCCGGCTTCCGCGCTTTCAGCACCTGGCCGACGCCGGTGATCGTGCCGCCGGTGCCGACGCCAGAGATGAACACGTCGACGTCGCCGTTGGTGTCGTTCCAGATTTCCTCGGCGGTCGTCTTGCGGTGGATTTCGGGATTGGCCGGGTTCACGAACTGACCCGGGATGACGGCGTCGGGCGTCTCGCGGAGGATCTCTTCGGCGCGGGCGATGGCGCCCTTCATCCCCTTTGGCCCTTCGGTAAGTTCGAGTTCGGCGCCCATGAGCTTCAGCATCTTGCGCCGCTCGATCGACATCGTCTCGGGCATCACGAGGATGAGGCGATAGCCGCGCGCCGCGGCCACGAAGGCGAGGGCGATGCCGGTGTTACCGGACGTCGGCTCGACCAGCGTGTTGACGCCCGGGCTGATCTTGCCTGCCGCCTCCAGCGCGTCGATCATCGACACGCCGATGCGGTCCTTGACGCTCGCGATCGGATTGAAGAACTCGAGCTTGGCGAGGAGGTGCGCCGGCACATCCTTCATCGCCGCGATGCGGTCGAGCCGCACCAGCGGGGTATCGCCGATGGTATCGGTAATCGAATCGTAGATACGCCCACGACCGGGCTTCCGCATTGGTTCTGCGGGTGCTTTCGCCATTCTCGTCGCCTCCAGAACTGACGCCAGTCCGAACAGTTTAGCCTGAAAGACCGGTCGAACCGAAGCCGCCTTTGCGGCCGGTTTCATCCAGATCGGCGACCTCGACAAAATGCGTGCTGGCAAAGGGCGCCACGATCAGTTGCGCGATACGCATCCCGCGCGTCACGGTGAACGGCGCATCGCCAAGATTGATGAGCGGCACCTTCACCTCGTCGCGATAGTCGGCGTCGATGGTACCCGGGGCATTCAACACCGTGACGCCATGCTCGACAGCAAGGCCGGAACGGGGCCGCACCTGGCCTTCATGGCCGGGCGGCAATGCAATGGCGAAACCCGTCGGGATGAGCGCGCGGCCACCAGCGGGAATGAGCACTCCCTCCTCGTCAACCGCGGCCGAAAGGTCGAGGCCAGCAGAGGCCGCAGTGCGCGCCGTGGGCAGCGGCAGCCCCTCCCCGTTCTCGAGGCGGCGGATGTTGATCGAAACGGCATTCATCTTTTTGGCCTTTCCGCCAGAGTCGCGGCGATGCGTGCCACCAGACGATCGGCGACTTCGGTCTTGGCGAGCGTCGGCCAGTCCTCGATGCCGGCGCTACTCACAATATGCACGGTGTTGGTGTCCCCGCCCATGACGTCCGACGCCGCCGACACGTCGTTGGCGACGATCCAGTCGGCGCCCTTCGCCTTCAGTTTCGCGCCGGCATTTTTCACTAAGTCGTTCGTCTCCGCTGCGAACCCTACCACCAGCACCGGTCGTAATGTCTTGTGTTTGGCGACTGCCTTCAGGATGTCCGGATTTTCGGCAAGCGCCAAGGCCGGAGGCTTGCCCGTCCCGTCCTTTTTGAGCTTGGCCCTGGCCGGCGAAACTACCCGCCAATCGGAGACGGCGGCCGCCATCACGGCGACATCGGCGGGCAGCGCCACCATGACCACGTCCAGCATTTCCCGGGCGCTCTCCACATGAATCGTCGTCACGCCCAGCGGATCGGGGATTTCCACTGGCCCGGAGACGAGCGTCACCCTGGCGCCGGCGCTGGCGGCGGCGGCGGCAATGGCGTGACCCTGCCGGCCGGAGGAACGGTTGGCGAAGTAACGCACCGGGTCGATCGGCTCATGAGTTGGGCCCGAGGTGACAACGACATGGCGGCCGGAAAGCGGCCCATCGGCGGGCGTGAATAGGCCCTCGACGGCTGCCAGAATCTCCATGGGTTCGGCCATGCGGCCTATGCCCCCCTCGCCGCTTTCCGCCATTTCGCCGGCATTCGGGCCGATGAAGCGGACGCCGTCGCCGCGCAGTGTCTCGACGTTCCGCTGCGTCGCCGGGTGGTCCCACATCTTCGGGTTCATGGCCGGCGCCAGCAGCACAGGCGCATCGGTGGCGAGCAATATCGCGGTCGCCAAATCGTTGGCCTGGCCGGTGGCCATCCGCGCCATCAGGTCGGCGGTCGCGGGCGCGACGACGATCGCGTGGGCCTCGCGCGCCAGACGAATGTGGCCGATGTCGTGCTCGTCGTCGCGGTCGAACAGCTCGGTGAACACCTTGCCGCCGGTGAGCGAGCCGACTGACAGCGGCGTGACGAACTCCTGCGCCGCCTTTGTCATCACCGCGCGCACCGCCGCGCCACGTTCGCGCAGGCGGCGGATCAGGTCGAGGGATTTGTACGCCGCGATGCCGCCGCCAATGATGAGCAGGATCGATGCGTCGGCGAGGCTTAGCGTTTTCGTTTCGTCCGAGGAATGCCGCTCCCCTGAACCGACGCCCAACAAGTCGAGGAGGTCGCAATCGAGCGTGCGGGCGATAGCGGCGATCGTATCTATCGTCGGATTGACGTTCTTGCCCGTCAGTATTTCCCCAACAGTGTTCCTGCTTAATCCTGCATCAATGGAGACCGAAGACGCATTTGTCTTTTGGAGTCGAATACGTTTCGCTATTTCCTGCTTCAGTTTGCTGAGGATAGGATTGCTGGTGCCCACCCAATCCGCCTCATCCTGATATAAACAGCATGACAGCCTTTTATATCGGGCGCACTTCGCATGTCAAACGACCAACAAATCAAGCGATTCTGACAATCTCGGCCTCGCCGCCGGCCACCGCGACAGTGTCGCCGACGCCCTTGCCCGACAGCGCGGCGGCAAGTGGTGACACATACGGCAGTGTGCCTTTCGCCGGATCGGCCTCGTCCTCGCCGACGATCCGCCACGTCTGTTTGCGCCCGTCATCGCGCGCGATCGTCACGGTCGAGCCGAAACGCACGGAGTCGGTCTCAGTCGGCTTCGACACCACCTCAGCGGTCGCATGGCGCTGTCGCCAGTAACGGAGGTCGCGCTCGATCGCAGCCCTCACCACACGATCGTCGCCGGCGTCCGCCAACGCTGCGCCCAGACGCGCGAGTTCCGCGTCGATGAGCGCGAGGCCCTCGGCGGTGACGTAGTTGTGGTGCGGCGAGATCGGACGATCGGGCAGCGCTTCGCCGCCCTCGCCGTCGTCTTCCTTGACGAATGCCCTGCTCATGGAAGGAAGGTCGTGCTGCTTGGTCGCGCCGTCAAGCGGCGACAGTCAGAACACCATCTGCAGCCCGACAACCACGACAACAACCGCGATGACGACCAGCGCTACTCGCCCCCAACGCCCACCCCGCGATTCCGAGCGGCCAATCTGCTCGATCGTTTCGGGGTCGAGACGAATGCCGCGCTCGCCCATCTCGGCGAATTCGGCCGACAGGCGCTCGGCGCGCTCGGCGAGTCGCGGCAGTTCCCCGGCGAGCCGGCCGAGGGCGCCAATGCCTTCGGCGGCGAGTTCCAATTGCCCGACGGGGCCGAGGTTGCGCTCGATCCATTCGGCGACCACGGGCTCGGAAGTCGACCACATGTCGAACGTCGGATCGAGGGAACGGGCTACGCCTTCGACCACAACCATCGTTTTTTGCAGGAGAATCAGCTCCGGGCGGGTTTCCATTTCGAAGATCTCGGTGATCTCGAAAAGCAGCGTCAGCAGCCGCGCCATCGATATCTCGCTGGCGTTTTGCCCGTGAATGGGTTCGCCGATGGCCCGGATTGCCTGGGCGAAATCGTCGACGGCGTACGTGCGCGGTACGTAGCCCGCCTGGAAATGTACTTCGGCAACACGCCTGTAATCGCGCCGAATGAATCCGTACAGGATCTCGGCGAGGAATCTGCGCTCCTTCGGTCCGAGTCGACCCATGATGCCGAAATCGATGGCGACGATGGTGCCGTTCGGGTCGACGAAGAAATTTCCCTGATGCATGTCGGCGTGGAAGAAGCCGTCGCGGAGCGCCTGGCGGAGGAACGCCTGCATCAGCTTCCGCGCCAATGCCTTCATGTCGTGACCGGCGGCGCGAAGCGCGGCGAGGTCGGAGAGTTTCACGCCGTCGACCCATTCCAGCGTCAGCACGTCGCGCGCCGTCAATTCCCATTCCACGCTCGGCACACGGAATCCCTGGTCGGCGGCGGTCAGCTCGGCCATTTCGGACAGAGCGGCAGCCTCAAGGCGGAGGTCCATCTCGATCGCCACGGAACGCGCCAGCGTCTCGACAACGACCACCGGACGGAGACGACGCGAGGCGGGATCGATGCGTTCGACGAAGCGCGCTCCGGCGAAGAACGTCTCGAGGTCGCGGCGGAAGCGATCGCGGATGCCGGGCCGGAGCACCTTCACCGCCACCGGCCGCAGGCGGCCCTCGGGCGTGGCGATCTCCGCCTTGTGGACCTGCGCAATCGAAGCGGCGGCGACGGGCGGCGAGAACGATGCGAACAACGTCTCGACCGGTCGGCCGAGAGCCCGCGCTACAGTGGCGCGGGCTTCGGCTTCCGGGAACGGGGCGATCTCGTCGC
>JAYTZZ010000189.1:0-7945 GCA_043741595.1 Hyphomicrobiales bacterium
GTTGCGTGTACGGCGCTCGCTACCACCACATAGATGGCGGATAGCGCCAAAGCCTGTCCGGCGGCGGGGTAGGTGGGATCGAGGAATGTCGGCAGCACCGCGACATAGAACACGGCGGCCTTCGGGTTCAGAAGGTTTGTGATCAGACCCCGCACGAAGAAGCGCTCGTCCGTTTCGATCGGAACGTTGTCCAATCGAGCGCTGTCGCGCCAGGCCTCCCAGGCGAGGTAGATGAGATAGGCCACGCCGACCCAACGCAAGACGGCGTAGAGCATTGGCGACGCCGCGATGAGGGCGGATAGACCGAGAGCGGTGGCGACGCCCACCAGACCGAGGCCGAGCGCGACCCCGAGCGTGGCAGCGTACCCGGCGCGTCGCCCCGCCTGTACGCCGACCAATGCGAGATAGGTCATGTTCGGGCCGGGCGTCAGCTCGATAAGCAGGCTCGTCAGCGCGAACGCCAAGGCCGTTGAAAGACTGACGCCCATCTATGTTCCGCCAATCCGGGGTCTTCAGATCGCCGTCCCGACCAGGGCGCCGATGCCGGCGGTCAGCGCCATTGCCAACGCACCCCAGAAGGTCACTCGCGCCGTGGCCCTGATAACGTTCGCGCCACCTGCTCTGGCCCCGACCGCGCCAAGAAGCGCAAGAAACACGAGGGACGCGATCGAAACGACCGGGACAAGCATTGTGGCAGGCGAAACGACGACCATCAGCAAAGGCATCGCGGCGCCAACGGCGAAGCTAGCGGCCGATGTCAGCGCTGCCTGTATGGGGCGGGCTGTACTGAGGTCCGATATTCCCAGTTCGTCGCGGGCATGAGCTCCGAGGGCATCCTTCTTCATCAACTGCTCGGCAACCTGACGGGCAAGCGTCTGGTCGAGGCCACGCTTTACGTAGATGTCGGCCAATTCCTCATGCTCAAACTCGATATTCTCACTCAGTTCCTTGCGCTCCCGATCGAGATCGGCCTGTTCGGTATCGGACTGCGAACTGACTGAGACGTATTCGCCAGCAGCCATCGACATTGCGCCGGCCACAAGACCTGCGACGCCCGCGATCAGCACGTCGCCAGGTGCCGCGGCGGCGGCGGCGACACCGACAATCAAGCTAGCGGTCGAGACGATGCCATCGTTGGCGCCGAGCACCGCTGCTCGCAGCCACCCGATTCGGGAAACGAGATGGCTTTCCGTATGCGTGCGAAGGCGGGTCACACAGTTCTCCTGATCATGCTCTCGATCTCGGTCGCCCTTCTGCGGAGAACAACCGAGAGAATACGGGGCGGCTGGCGGGTACGTCGCACGGAAACCGTCGTTTCTTAAGAGGGAATCAAAAAAAACGGCGAACCGTCCGTGCTACCAAGGCAGCGATTGTATTCCTTCCTGCGACAAGGTGGAGGCCATCTATGGCTAAGAAGATGAAGGTCACGATCTTCGTGGAACCCGGCCGCATTGCGCTTGATGAAAAGCCGATCCCCGAAGTCGGTCCGAGTGACGCGCTGATCCGGATCACGACGACCACGATCTGCGGAACCGACGTCCACATCATGAAGGGCGAGTACCCGGTCGCGAAGGGTTTGACGATCGGCCACGAGCCGGTCGGCGTCATCGAGAAGCTGGGTTCGGCGGTCACGGGATATCGCGAGGGTCAGCGCGTCATTGCCGGCGCAATTACCCCGAGCGGCTGGAGCAACGCCTGCCTCTGCGGGTGCAGCTCGCAGGACGGTGCTGGCACGAAACACGGCTGGAAGGCGATCGGCGGCTGGAAATTCGGCAACACGATCGACGGCTGTCAGGCCGCGTATGTTCTCGTTCCTGATGCAATGGCGAACCTGGCGCCGGTGCCGGACGGCCTCACCGACGAACAGGTGCTCATGTGCCCCGACATCATGTCGACCGGCTTCAGCGGCGCGGAGAAGGGCCAGGTCAGGATCGGCGACTCGGTTGCGGTCTTCGCGCAGGGCCCGATCGGGCTTTGTGCCACCGTCGGTGCAAAGCTGAGCGGCGCGACCACCATCATTGCGGTCGATCGGGTCGCGGAGCGGCTGGCCATTTCGCAGAAGCTTGGCGCCAACCATGTCGTCGATTTCTCCAAGGTCGATCCGGTTGACGAGATCATGCGCATCACTGACGGTCGCGGCGTCGATGTCGCCATCGAGGCGCTCGGCACGCAAGCGACGTTCGAGTCGGCCCTCCGCGTGCTGCGGCCAGGAGGCACGCTCTCCAGCCTTGGCGTCTATTCGGGCGATCTGAAGATACCGCTTGGCGCGTTTGCCGCCGGTCTCGGCGATCACACCATCGTCACGACTCTCTGTCCGGGCGGCAAGGAACGCATGCGCCGCTTGATGGAAGTCATCCAATCGGGCCGCGTCGATCTGAAGCCACTGGTCACGCATCGGTTCAAGCTTGACGATATCGTGGAGGCCTATGACCTTTTCTCGCACCAGCGCGACGGTGTGCTGAAGGTCGCTATCACGCCTTAGCAACGAAAGGACGCAGGCTGCTCTTGCCTGATGCTGTCATCCTGACAATACGGCGTCGGCCGCCCCGACCGCGCGCAACTCCGCTATGGTCGCATCGGGCGCCTGAGCGCCCTACATCACGCTCGCGGGCATCTCATTTGAAGGACAGCGATTATGACTTTGGGCACACGCAAACTCGGCACTCACGGGCTTGAGGTCTCCGCCATCGGCCTCGGCTGCATGGGCATGAGTCAGTCCTACGGCCCGGCGGACGAGAGTGAGTCGATCGCGACGCTCCATCGCGCGATCGAGCTCGGCTGCACCTTCCTCGATACAGCCGAGGTCTATGGCCCTTACACCAACGAGGCGCTGCTCGGCCGCGCGCTGAAGGGGCGCCGGGGCGAAGTCGTCATTGCTACCAAGTTCGGCTTCGGTCCGAAGGACGAGACTCGGCGCGCACCCGCACTCGACAGCCGGCCTGAACATATCCGTGAGGCTGTCGAGGGCTCGCTCCGCCGTCTAGCCACCGATCACGTCGATCTCCTCTATCAGCACCGCGTCGATCCGGCCGTGCCGATGGAAGATGTCGCCGGCACCGTCGGCGAGCTGGTTAGACAGGGCAAGGTCCGGTTCTTCGGTCTCTCGGAGGCGGGCGTCGCTAACGTCCGTCGTGCCCATGCCGTCCATCCGGTGTCCGCGCTGCAAAGCGAATATTCGCTGTGGGAGCGCAATCTCGAAGGCGACGTGATCCCGGTTCTCCGCGAACTCGGCATAGGCCTTGTGCCCTTCGCGCCTCTCGGCCGCGGCTTCCTGACCGGCGAGGTCAAGCGCGCGGAAGAATATCCGGATAACGATCACCGTCACGGCGATCCGCGCTATCAGGGGGAGAATTACGACGCCAACGTGAAAGCGGCGCAGATCGTTCGCGATATCGCCACGACGAAACGTGCCATGCCCGGGCAGATTGCGCTCGCCTGGCTTCTGCACAGGGGCAGCGACATCGTGCCGATTCCCGGCACCAAGCGGCGGAAGTACCTCGAAGAGAACGTTGCCGCGGCAAACGTCCAGCTCGACGCCGAACAGATGAAGGCGCTCGATGCCGCGTTGGCGCCCGGCAATGTCGCGGGGAAGCGCTACAACGATCGTGTCATGGTGACCATCGATCGCTGAACTACCCATCGTCTCTTCGGGAGCCCCATGTTCGCCGCGTCGGTGATCCTGGCCCTGCTGCTGGTCGTACCCGCGTCCGCAGCGAGCCTCGCCCCCATCCCCGTCAACATTATCGACGGCGCCGATGATCGCGGCGCGCTGACCGCGCTTGGACCGAAGCTGGGCCTCTCCGCCGCGGATATCGCGAGCATCCGAAAAGTCTCGGGCCATGTCGGCTGCTTCGAGCCGACGCCGAAGGTCGGATCCGGCGCGCTGTTTCTCACCAACGGTCAAATCCTGACGGCCGGTCATATCTTCTTCGATGGAACCAAACGCCAGACGAAATGCTATTTCCGGGCGCAGACTGCCGGCGCCGAGTGGATGGAACTGAAGGCCGACGCTGCCAATGCCCGTTTCGGGGCAGTGCCGCCCAAACCCGGTTCCAACGCCGATTGGGCGATCGTGCGCCTCGCCGTTCCCATCGCAGGCGTCGCGCCGTTTCCGATCGACACGACCACGCCCGCGGTTGGCGACCCGCTCGTCGTTGTCAGCGCTCATCCTGTCGGCATGGAGAAGGTTGCGCTAGACGTGCCGGTGGTCCAGGGGTGCAAGGTCCGTCGTGCGCCGAAGTCGTCGAGCACCACGTCGTTCTATCGCACCGATTGCGACGCCTCGAGCGGCTCTTCCGGCGGCATGAATCTTTTCCGCGTCAGCGGGCAACTCGCCTTTCGCGGTATGGTCATCTCCACCGGGCCGGCGGGTGACCCCGCGCTCAACGGCGCCGCCTATGACGAGAAGGCGGGCAGCGTTACCACCATGCTCGGCACTGACGCCGCGATCCTCGCCGCTGGACGCGAGTTGGCGGGAAAATAGAAGTCGCTCCGCGTTTCGTACTCACGAATGGGTTTCTGGGCATATAGTTCCTGCTTGGGTAGGCGGCCGGCCAATCGGTTCGCGGCGCAAGGTGAGTACGTCGATGGCCAATCGTCAGGAAATCGAAACCACGTACGACTGGCTCGATCGGTTTCAGGAACTTCGCCTCGGCAGGTTCGCCGACATCACCGCCGCGTTCTTCGACGGCGACTTCAGCAAGACCCTCGATCAGGCCCAGAAGGACAAGCACGCCTGGGTACTCGACGGCGCCGGCGTTTCCGTTCCGGGCAAACGCGTCCTCGATATCGGCTGCGGCTGGGGTCCGATCCTTGAGGCGTTGAAGGAGGCCGGAAGCGCTGGCGTCGGCCTCACGCTCTCCGGCGCGCAAGCAGCCTATTGCCGAACTAACGGCCTCGCCGTCGAGCTTCTCGATTGGAAGGACGCCCGCCCCGAAAAACTTGGAGCGTTCGACGCGGTGGTTTCCATCGGTGCGTTCGAGCATTTCTGTTCCGAGGAAGAATACAATTCCGGGAAGCAGGAAGCGATATACCGGGCCTTCTTCGACCTTTGCGCGGATGTGCTGCCTGTCGGCGGGCGGCTTTATCTCCAGACGATGGTATGGGGCAGGACTGTTCCGGTATCGAGCGACATAAGCCTCGAAGCCGGTGAGGGCACGCCGCAGCGAATTCTCGCGAGACTGAGGAAGATGTATCCAGGTTCCTGGCTGCCGAGCGGAAAGGAGCAAATCGTTGGCGCCGCCGCCGAGCACTTCATCCTGATCAAATCCAACAACGGCAGGAGAGACTATATCGAGACGCTCGACCGTTGGGGCTTGGCAACGACAGCCTCTGGTCGCTCAGGAAGATCTTCCGGTTTCTGCCGGTGCTCGCAGGGCTCGCGCCGCGCTACCTAACGAACCGCGATTTCCGGATACAGATCGAGTCGATCCGGAAGAACGATCAGCAACAGTGCTTCATCCGCGAGATCATGACCCACGAGCGGCTCTTCTTCGAGAAGGTCGTCTGATGGCGGCGCGCACCGCTCTCGTCACCGGCGCTAATCGGGGCATCGGCCTCGAAGTCTGCCGTCAACTTGCGGATCAGGGCTTCGAAGTCATCCTGACCAGCCGCGACGAGAAGGCTGGGCGCGCCGCTGCGGAGACGCTCGGCGTCGGTTATCATCGGCTCGACGTGACGCAGGCCGCCGATATCGCCGCGCTTGCCGCTGACCTGAAGAAGGAAGGTCGTGTCATCGATGTTCCCGTCAACAACGCCGGCATCTCGATGGACGGTTTTAACGACACGGTCGTGCGCACCACGCTCGGCGTGAATTTCTTCGGCGCGCTTGCCGTGACCGAGGGGTTGCTGCCGCTTGTCCCGGACGGCGGCACCATCGTCATGGTGTCGAGCGGCATGGGCGAACTCCACGCCTATTCGCCCGCGATCCAGGCCCGCTTCGCCGACCCGAAACTGACGCGGGATCAGCTCGTCGCCCTCGTCAACGAGTTCATCGCCGACGTCGCCGCCGGCCGCCACACGGAGAACGGCTGGCCGACTTCCGCCTATCGCGTATCGAAGGCAGCCATCAATGCGCTGGCGCGCATCCTCGCTCGCGATCTCGCTCCGCGCCATATCCGCGTCAACGCCGCCTGTCCGGGTTGGGTGCGCACACGCATGGGCGGACGGTCGGCGCCGCGGTCATTGGAGCAGGGAGCAAAGTCGATCGTGTGGGCGGCAACGCTCACAGATGTGACCACCGGTGGCTTTTACCGCGATGGACGTCCGGCGACGTGGTGAAAAGAAAAAGCCGGGCCGGCGCTTCACGCGCCTCCCGGCTCAAATCCGTCTCCCTTGGCGTCCGGGCGTCTAGATCGCGCCCAGTACAATGGCGCCCACGAACAGGAACGCCGCGAAGATCATGACAACGTGAAACGGTCTAGCCAGGCTCATGGTCTGTCCTCCCGTCAACGTGTACGAACGTCTAGTCTATCCTAAATCTGCCGATTAACGAAACGCCAACCGTTTCCTATTGTTCCGTTGGCGACTCGCTCGGCGGAAGTGTTTCATTTGTCTTGCCTTCTGCCTATGGACAACAGCGAGAGACAGCGCCGTCCTTTTGCCGTCATGTCGGCCCTGTTAGCCTCCCCATCGAATCGCCCCAAGGAAGGATCGGCCCGCGATGGAGCGTTTCGAGACCGCCCGGGATGCCGCGTATGCGCTGCGGCCGGACGTGCCGGTCTATTGCTTTCGCCCGCGCGTGCTTGCCGAGGATGCGCGCGCCTTCACCGCCGCATTTCCCGGCCGCACGGCCTATGCGGTGAAGACCAACGGCGAGCCGATCGTGCTGGAGACGCTCACCGCCGCCGGCATCGATTGCTTCGACGTCGCCTCGCCCGGCGAGTTCGCCGCGGTGCGCGCGGTCGCGCCGAAGGCCGAGCTTCTCTACATGCACCCGGTCAAGGCGCAGTCGGATATTCGCCTCGCGCTCGAGACCTACCGCATCCGCGTGCTTGCCCTCGATCATGAGGACGAGGTCGCCAAGATCCTGCGCATCGTGCGCGGCCTCGATCTCGATCCCGAGGACATAACGCTTTTCGTGCGGCTGGCGGCGCGCGGCTCGGCGGCCTACGAATTGTCGAAGAAGTTCGGCGCCGCCCCGGCGCATGCCGTCGAGCTCGTGCAGCGCATCGCCCATATCGGCTTCAAGGTCGGCTTGTGCTTCCACGTCGGTAGCCAGATGGAGGACGCCGGCACCTATGAGCGCGCGCTCGCCACGGCGTCATGGGTGCGGAGCCGGGTCGACGCCCCGATCGCCGCGCTCGACATCGGCGGCGGCTTCCCCGCCGCCTACGGCAGCGACCCGCGCCGCGAGCAGTCCGCGCCACCGGACACGCCAGCGCTCATCCGCGAGATTTCGGACGACATCCAGGAGTGGGGCCTCGGCGATTTGCCGCTTACGGCCGAACCGGGCCGGGTAATCGTCGCGCGCTCGCTGTCCGTGATTGTCCGCGTGCTCCTCAAGAAAGGCCGGCGCATCTACATCAACGACGGCATCTGGGCGTCGTTGTCGGATTCGTGGACCGGGAAGATCACGCTGCCTGCTCGATTATTGCCCGATCCCGCGCGGCGCGGAAAGCGCTCCGGAAACCCGGAAAGGATCACGCCCTTCCGCGTCTGCGGGGCGACATGCGACTCCGTCGACATCCTGTCGCGGCCGTTCTACCTACCGGAGAGCGTCGACACCGGCGACTGGATCGAGATCGGCCACATCGGCGCCTACAGCCTCGCGCTCCGCACGCACTTCAACGGCTTCTACCCGGACACGTTCGTCGAGGTGACGACGCCGTTCGAGGCGGGCGGCCCGGCGGAGTCCTTCGCCGCGATCGAGACCATGGCGGCGGAGTAGGAGGAGAAATGAACCCTCCCCTTGCGGGAGGGTCAAAACGCCGAAGGCGTTTTGGGG
>JAYTZZ010000190.1:0-7934 GCA_043741595.1 Hyphomicrobiales bacterium
GTCCGTGCATCGTCACTTCGAAACCATGGGCCTTCAGCATCTCCGGCAACGCGAACGGGATCGGATGCTGCAGGAACGGCATAACGATGCCGGGCGTGATGACCAGCACGCGCCGGTGTTTCTTCGGATCTAGCGGCAGAAGATTCTGCGTGTCCTTGACCAAAGTCGGCGCCCGCGCCGTGACGGCCCGGGCAATCGCCTTGTTCTCTTTTGTCCCGAAGACAGGAGCGGCTGCCGCCCGCGGTATGTGCAGCTTCAGCGCGGCCTTGAAGCCGAGCACTCGCATGACGGCATCATCGATGCGTCTCTGTTCCAGTTCGCCATTGGCGAGCGCCTTGCGGATGGCCTCCACATCGCGCAGCGGGTCGTGGGAGAAGAGGATCATGTCGCAACCGCCAGCGATGACCTGCGGGATTGCCACGTCGCGCCTTGCCCACGCTCCAAACCCCGCCATCGCGGTCGCATCCGAAACGATCAGGCCGTTGAAGTCGAGCTTTTCACGCAGCAGCGTGATGTTGAGGATCTTGCTCATGGAGGCCGGACGAAACGCCTCGACTCCGGCCTTCGGATCGATCGACTTCACGAATGCCGGAAAGGCGATGTGGCCTGACATGACGCTGAGCACACCCGCCTTGATGGCGGCGCGGTAGAGGCGCCCGAAGGTGCGCTCCCATTCCGCCATGGTTTGCGGATTGACGGTGGTGACAAGGTGCTGGTCGCGGTCGTCGTAACCCTCGCCCGGCCAATGCTTCGCCGTCGCGGCGATGCCGTGCTCCTGGAACACCTTGAGCTGGATCAGGGCGTGGCGTTCGATGGTATCGACATTGCTGCCAAAACCGCGCGTGGCGACGATGGCGCTGCGGAATGCGGCATTGATGTCGATCACCGGAGTGAATGACCAGTTGACGCCAACCGCGCGCCCCTCCTCCGCTATGATGCGGTTGATCTCGGCCGTAGCGTCGACATCATCGATGGCCGCGAGCCCCAGCGGGTTCAATACCTGCGTGCCAAAGGGCAGGCTCAGGCGGCTGCCTTCGAGGTCCGCCGAGATGAGCGGCGGCACTGGCGAGACGCTGGCGAGATCGGCGATATTCTTGATCTCGCTATCGGGGTCAGGGCCAAAGATGGCAGTGATGCCGCCCGGAGCGAAAGCCTTGATGCGCTCGAAAGCCTGCTTGTCCACTCCGGAGCGGAGCACGAAGAGTTGGGCGAACCGCTGATCCGGCGTGAGGCGCTCGAAGGTCTTCTTGACCCACGCGAGGCCCGTGGCATCGAGATTGAAGGGGGCAGCCGCAAGGCTCTTTTCGATCATTCCGGTGCTTCCCTGACGCGCCGTTCGGCCGTCTTGCCCTTACTCCGGGTGTCCTCTATACACCCGCCACCCGCGCCGACACCCCTGGAGGCACGCGGCACAAGCAAACTCAAGGAGTTGTCCGATGGGCCAGTCATACGAGCTCTCGGCGACGGTTCGCGAGAAGGTGGGCAAGGGGGCCGCCCGCTCGGTTCGTCGTCAAGGCATGATTCCCGCCGTTATCTACGGCGGCAACAAACCTCCGCGCGCAATCAATCTTCCCCACCGCGAGATCACGTTCAAGATCCACGGCGGCGGCTTCTACACGACCGTCGCCACGATCGACGTGGGCGGCGAGAAGGAACGCGTGCTGCCGCGCGACTTTCAGATCGACCCGTTGACCGAGAGGCCGATGCACGTCGACTTCATGCGCGTCACCCCCGGTTCCACCATCACCATCGAAGTGCCGGTGCAGTTCATTAACGAGAGCCAGTCGCCCGGCATTCGCCGCGGCGGCGTGCTTAACATCGTCCGCCACCGCATCTCGGTCGTCGCGCCAGTCGACAACATTCCTGAAAAGATCGTTGCTGATCTGACCGGGCTCGACATCACAGACTCGCTGCACATTTCCCGGATCACGCTGCCGGAAGGCATTCGTCCGACGATCCGTGACCGCGATTTCACCATCGCGACAATCGCCGCACCGGCCGGCGTGAAGGAAGAAATGAAGGCCGCCGCCGAAGCCGCCGCTGCCGCAAAGGCCGCTGCTGCTGCCGCGCTGGAGGCCGGTATCGAGGAAGGCGCCGAAGGTGCGCCGGGTGCGGAAGGCGCGACCCCGGCGGAAGGAGCCGCGGCGGCTCCCACAGCCGCCGGCGCCAAGGCCGCGCCGGGTGCAGCTCCGGCTGCGGGCGCCAAGGGTGGCGACACCAAGGGCGGCGGGAAGAAGTAGGCGAGTCCCGCCGCTTCGCGTAAGCGAAGGGGCTGCTTCAGATGCTGCTCATCGTCGGCCTCGGCAATCCGGGGCCCGAGTACGCGCGACACCGTCACAACGTCGGCTTCATCGCCGTCGATGCCATTCATCGCCGCCACGGTTTTTCGCCGTGGCGGCGTCGTTTTTCAGGCGAAGTCGCGGAAGGCACCCTCTCAGGCGAGAAGCTGCTGCTGCTCAAGCCACAGACCTACATGAACGACTCCGGCCGCTCGGTGCAGGACGCGGCGCGCTTCTACAAGCTCGAACCCAAGGACATCTTCGTCATTCATGACGAGGTCGACCTGCCTCCGGGAAAGACGCGCGTGAAGACCGGCGGCGGCGCGGCCGGGCACAACGGCCTCCGCTCGCTCGACGCAGCGATCGGCGACGGTTATCGGCGGCTTCGGATCGGTGTCGGCCATCCGGGCGTGAAGGAAGCCGTCCCCCACTACGTGCTGCACGATTTCCCGAAGGGCGATTCCGAGTGGCTGACGCCGCTGATGCACGCTATCGCCGACAACACACCGCTGCTCGCCGAAGGCAAGGACAACACGTTCGCCAATCGACTGCACGCGGTCACAACGGCGGATGAACCCCAGCCGGACAAGAAGGCTACGAAAGCGGAAACGAAATCGCCGGCCGCTCCTCAGCCGAACCCTGAGGCGAAGACCGAAGGTCCGCTCGCCCGCAATCTCAAGAAGCTTTTCGGATTGTAACCGCTGCAGCCGCGGGCCACCTGGCGATCACCGAGGTAAGTTTGTCGGGTTCCGACAGCATCGGCCAATGGCCGGTCGGCAATTCCCGCAGCGTCCATTCCGGTCCGTCCATGCCCGCGAACCACGGATTGCCTGACGCGATCATGCCGCGCACCGCCGCCAGCGGCATCGTGCAAAGGATCGCCAGACGCGGCAGGTCTACCGGAATCCCTCCCTTGAGCCGCACGGGATCGGTGGCGACGCGGAGCGGTTCGTCGGCGGCATTCGCGCGGAAGAAATCGCGCTTCGCCTCATCGAGGCCGGCAAGCATCGGCTCACCGAGTTCCTCCCATGAGGGCAGCGGAATCCGCCAACCGTCGCCGGTGTAAGCCGCCTTCTTCACCGTATCGGCGCGTCCGGTCGGCCCGGAGAAATCGGCGATGCACGCGCCATCCGGGACCGGGCCGGAATCGACGAAGACAAGGCCGGCGATCCGTTCCGGCATGCGATCGGCGACAACGTTGACAATCGCGCCAGCACCGCTGTGACCGACGAGAACAACATCGTGCAGGTCTCCGGCTTCGAAGAAATGCAGGACGTCGCCGATATGGGTCTCAAGGTCGATGTGCGGCCCTGCGCGATGCTTTAGTTCGCCGAGGCCGGTGAGGCTCAGCGGGAACGCCCGGTGACCGAGTGCTGTGAGCTGTGCTGCCACGTTGCGCCACGCCCACGCACCGATCCAGAAGCCGCCAACCAGTACGAACGTTGTCATCGCGTCGCTCCCTTGGAGTGTGGAGCAACGGTAGGATAACCCGCTGACAGGGAGTGTCAGCAGGGAGTTGAACCGCCCCTGCCCGGCTCCCATCTTGCCGATTGGGCGCCGCCTGCTAGAACCACGGCGCCACGCCACTTCCCCCAAGACTTTCAAGGAGTTCCGATGGGTTTCCGCTGCGGCATCGTCGGCCTGCCGAACGTCGGCAAGTCGACACTTTTCAATGCTCTGACCCGCACGGCTCAGGCACAGGCGGCGAACTACCCGTTCTGCACGATTGAGCCGAATACCGGCGAGGTCGCCGTGCCCGACCCGCGGCTGGAAAAGATCGCCAGCATCGTCAACCCGGCACAAATCGTACCGACGCGTATTTCGTTCGTCGACATCGCCGGTCTCGTGCGCGGCGCTTCCAAGGGCGAAGGCCTCGGCAACCAGTTCCTCGCCACTATCCGCGAGGTCGATGCAATCATCCACGTGCTGCGCTGCTTCGAAGGCACCGACGTCACGCACGTCGAGGGTCGCATCGATCCCGTCGCCGATGCCGAGACGGTGAATACCGAGCTGATGCTCGCCGACCTCGCCAGTCTTGAGCGGCGCGTGACCCCGCTCCGCAAGAAGGCCCAGGCAGGCGACAAGGAAGCCAAGGCGGAGGTGGCGCTGATGGACGCCGCGCTTGTGCTGCTCGCCGCGGGCAAGCCGGCACGCCTCGTCGTGGTGCCAAAAGGCGAGGAGATTGCGTTCCGCGCACTGAACCTGCTGACCGCGAAGCCAATCCTCTATGTCGCCAATGTCGACGAAGCGTCGGCCGCGACCGGCAACCGATTTTCCGAGGCCGTCGCCGGCATGGCCAAAGCGGAAGGCGCAGGGTTCGTCGCCATCTCGGCCGCGATCGAATCGGAGATCGCGCAACTGCCCGACGCCGAAGAGAAGGAATTTCTGGCAACCCTTGACCTCGAAGAACCCGGCCTCGACCGGCTGATCCGCGCCGGCTACGCCCTCCTCGGGCTCATTACGTTCTTCACCGCCGGACCAAAGGAGGCTCGGGCCTGGACTGTGCCCGGTGGAGCGCGAGCGCCGCAGGCGGCCGGCACCATCCACACCGATTTCGAGAAGGGCTTCATCCGCGCCCAGACCATCGCCTACGACGATTTCGTCCGCCTCGGTGGCGAGCAGCCAGCGAAGGACGCCGGCAAGGCGCGCGATGAAGGCAAGGAATACGTGGTCGCCGACGGCGACGTGATGTTGTTTAAGTTCAACGTCTGAAGCGGAGCCAGACTACCGCCTCTCAAAAGCATGGCCAATCCTCCACCTGCCTCGACACTAAAGCGCGTCCTCGGATTGCCGCTCCTCATCTTCTACGGACTCGGCGTGACGGTTGGCGCCGGCATCTTTGCCCTGGTCGGCAAGATCGTAGGCGTCGCCGGAGATTTCGCGCCGCTTGCTTTCCTGATCGCCGGGATCGTGGCGGCAGCGACCGCCCGCGCATACGCGATTCTCGCCCGTCGCTACCCCAAGGCCGGTGGCGCCGCGGTCTATGCCAACGAGGGCTTCGGCGCTTTCGCCGGTCGCGTAGTCGGCGTCGGAGTCGTCATCACCGGCGTCGCGTCGAGCAGCGTCATCGCGCTCGCCTTTGCAGGGTATGCAGGCACGTTGACCGGCGCCCCCGGCCCTTTCCTGACGGTTGGCCTCCTCTTCACCCTTGCCGGGATCGCATCGCTCGGCGTCAAGGAAAGCATAGTCTTCGCCGCCGTCATCACCATTCTCGAAGTCGGCACGCTCGTGGTCATAGCGTTCGTCGGCCTTCCGTCGCTCACCGACGGCGACATAATCGGTCGGCTGGTCGCACTCCCAACCGACCGGGTAACCCTCGACCTCACGATTGCGGCGGCGGCGGTTGCCTTCTTCGCCTTCATCGGCTTCGAGGACATCGTCAACATGGCCGAGGAGGCGAAGACGCCGGAGCGGAGCGTGGGCCCGGCGATCGCCATCACGCTTGCCCTGACGACGGCGCTCTACGTGCTGATCGCCGCGATCACCGCCGCTGCGCCCAACCGCGATACGATCGCAGTTAGCGACGCGCCGCTCGCCGATCTGTTCGCCGCGCTGACCGGACTTCCGCCCGCGCCGATTTCCGTCATTGCCGCTATTGCGATGGTGAACGGCATCCTCGTTCAGATCGTCATGGCGAGCCGCGTTCTCTACGGCATGGCGAGCGACGGACTGCTGCCCGCCTGGCTGGGGAAAGTCGCGCCCCGCCGGCGGACGCCGGTTCGCGCCACTATTCTGGTAACAGCGGCAATTGCCGCGCTGGCCCTGACCGCACCGATGGTCGGCCTCGCTCAAACGACCGGCTACATCACCCTCGCGGTGTTTGCGGTCGTCAATCTCAGCCTTTTCCGTCTGGCGGGGCGGCAAGACTGGCCGGGCAACCGCCGGCTCCGCTGGTGGGGCGCTGCGGGTGCGATCCTGACGCTCGGCCTTCTTGCTTACGAAATCTGGCGACATTTCGCCGGCTGAGTGAAAGCTTTGAGGACTACTGGCGGGAATTGTCAGCACGACGCGATACGGTGGCGTCATGAAGAAACCCAAGCGCCCCGCAAAGCCGGCGGACTTTGAAACTGAACTGCAAGCGCTTCTTGAAAGCGCACCTTCGCCTATTGCCAAGATCGCTGGGCGGCTGGTGCGCTGGCTGATAGCAGGAAATCCGGATCTGGCCCCCGTCGTCCGCCGGGGCTGGCGCTCGGTGAACTTCCGTCACCCAAAAGCGGGGTTTGTCTGCGGCGTCTTCCCGCTTGCCGATCATGTCCTGCTCGTCTTCGAGCATGGGCGGCTGCTCGACAATACCGTGGGCCTTTTGGAAGGCGACCACCTCAAGCAGGTGCGATTCATCAATTTCCGTCCCGGAGGCGCGATTCCGTTCGACGAGATCGGCGTGCTGCTGACCGAGGCAATCGCGCTCCGAACCTGACCGCGAGCTAGTCCGTAGGCGGCTCCGGCGGCGGGTCCTTGCGGGCCTGATCTTCCCACGCGCGGAAATCCGGATCGGCGAGCATCGCTTCCATGTAGGCGGCGCCCGTCGCTCCAAGCCTGACGCCGTAGGTGCGGAACCGCGTCACCACCGGCGCGTACATCGCGTCAGCGACCGTGTAGTGGCCGAAGAGGAACGGCCCGCCGCCATTCTTGCCCCAGTTCTCGCGGCAATCGCGCCACATCTTCTCGATGCGCTGGATATCGCTGTTGGCCTGCGGGTTGTTAGGGTTCGGATGGCGTTCCAGAAGAGCCATCGACAGGTATTCGCGGAGTTGCCGGAAACCTGAGTGCATCTCCGCCGAAATGGAGCGGGCAAACGCACGCGCCGCCGCATCCTGCGGCCAGAGACGCGCGGCCGGGAAAAGCTCGGCGAGATATTCTCCGATGGCAAGCGAATCCCAGATCTTGATTTCCTTGCCGTCGCGCTTGTGGACAAGGAACGGCACCTTGCCGGCCGGCGATATCTGGTTGAGCCGCAACTTGCCCTCGATCGTGCGGTAGCGGAGCAACGTTTCCTCAAAGGGCGCGCCGGTCTTCCTCAGCGGCAACCAGCCGCGCATCGACCACGACGAGACGGTGCGGTAGCCGATGTAGATGTGGAAGTCGGCCATGGGATTCAGTGTCCTTCGAAGCTGACGAGAGTGTGGACGGAAACTCGCTTGGCGGCGACGCGGCGGGAGCCGCCGAGGTCCGGCAGATCGATAACGAACGCGGCCGCGACGATGTCGCCACCCGAGCGGCGGATGAGCTCTATGGCTGCTTCAGCCGTGCCGCCGGTGGCGATCAAGTCGTCGATGAGCAGCACCTTGGCGCCATCGTGGATCGCGTCCGCGTGAATCTCGATCGTGTCGACACCATATTCCAGACTGTATTCCTGACCGATCGTTCGCCAGGGCAGCTTGCCCTTCTTGCGGATCGGGATGAAACCGCGGCCGAGCTCGTGGGCGACGGCGCCGCCGAGGATGAACCCGCGCGCCTCGATGCCGGCGACGAAGTCGATGTGCGCGGTGAGAAACGGCAGGACGAGACCATCGACCGCAGCGCGGAGGCCGATCGGGTTGGCGATCAGCGTGGTGATATCGCGGAAGAGGATGCCCGCCTTCGGATGGTCCGGGATCGTCCGGATCAACGATTTGATATCGACGGCGGCGGGCGCACTCATGGAGATTCCGGGGA
>JAYTZZ010000191.1:0-17593 GCA_043741595.1 Hyphomicrobiales bacterium
TGCGACGGCCGGCATCGGCGGCCTGAAAGGCGCCGGCGCTTCGTTCGTCAGCCTCAAGGCGGAGAACACCGGCAGCATGTCGGGCATTCCGGTGAAGAGCGTGACCGCAGATACTGCGAACGCCTCGATTGCACCGGCGGGGGGCGGCTCCTCTACAATCGTCGCCGCCGCCCAACGCCTGTCGCTCACCCGCTCTGACGACACGACTTACCCGGACATCGATGCCGACGTCCGCGTGACCGCGGTCAACCTTGGATCTCTCGGCACCGATCCGGCGCGGGCATTGCTCGTGTGGCTTCGCGGCAATCCCACCGCCAACATCGAACGGGCGCGAATTGCGATGGCGGGCGCGATCGTCTCCGCGAGTGGCACGCTGACCGTCTCGCCGGAAGGCCTGCTCTCCGGCTCGATACTACTGCGCTACAACAGCATCGAGGCGCTCGGCAACCTGATCGAGACGCTGAAACCCGGCTCGCGCGACCGGCAGGAAGTACAGCTCGGCCTTCAGGGATTGCAGATGATGAGCGCGCCCACGGTCGGCGAAGATGGCACAGCATTCCAAACGACCATCTCGATCAAGGACGGACTCGTGGGCGTGGGCATCGTTCCCGTGGGCGTCGTCCCCGCCCTGCAGTTCTAGCCCACCGGCTCGTCCCCCCCGGACTCGCTCTTGTTGCCATGCGGGCGTCCGAAATCCGGGACTGCGGTTTCCTGCCCGGCGGCGATGATGCCTCGGCGGATCTCGCGCGTCCGGCTAAAGAGGTTGAACAGCGCGTCGCCATCGCCCCACCGGATAGCCCGCTGGAGCGCCGTCAGGTCCTCGGTGAAGCGGCCGAGCATTTCGAGCACGGCTTCACGGTTGTTGAGGAACACATCCCGCCACATCGTCGGATCGGACGCGGCGATGCGGGTGAAGTCACGGAAGCCGCCGGCGGAGAACTTCATCACCTCGCCTTGCGTGACGCTTTCGAGATCGGCGGCGGTGCCGACGATGTTGTAGGCGATGAGATGCGGCACGTGGCTGGTGATGGCGAGCACCAGATCGTGGTGCTCCGGGCTCATCGTGTCGACATTGGCGCCGAGAGCGCGCCAGAACGCAGCGAGCGCCTCGACCGCCGCTGGGTCCGTTCCCTCCGGCGGCGTGAGGATGCACCAGCGATTATCGAAGAGGTCGACAAGAGCCGCGTCAGGCCCGGAATATTCCGTGCCGGCGACGGGATGCGCCGGCACGAAATGAACCCCCTTTGGAATGTGCGGCTTCATGGCCGCGACGACGGATGCCTTCACCGAGCCGACATCGGAAACGATCGCACCCTGCTTCAGCACGCCCCCGATCGCCGCGGTGATGGCGCCGACGGCGCCTACCGGAATGGAAAGGATGACGCAGTCGGCGTCGCGCGCCGCTTCCGCCGGGTCGGCGTGATAGCTGTCGCCGAGCCTGAGCTGCTCGGCGCGGGCAAGCGTCTCCGGCGTCCGGCTGGATACGGCGACGTGTCCGGCGACGCCGGCGCGGCGCGCCGCAAGCGCGATCGAGCCACCGATAAGGCCGACGCCGATGAGCGCGAGGCGGGGAAACATCGGCGCGGTCATGGCTTCGCCTTGCCCAGAAACTCGGCGAGCGCGGCGAGTGTGGCTCCATTCGCTTCAGCGGAGCCGACCGTCATGCGAAGCGCGTTTGGCAGGCCGTACGCCTCCATGCGCCGGTGGACGACGCCGCGCTTCAGCAGGAACGCATCCGCGTCGGGCGCGCGTTTCCCTTGCGCATCCGGAAAGTGGATAAGCACGAAGTTGGCGACGCTGGGCGTCACCTTGAGGCCAAGTTTGGCGATGCCATCGATGAGCTTCGGCAGCCATGTTTCATTATGGGCGGCGGCTCTCTCCGTATGGGCGCGATCGCCGAGTGCCGCGACACCCGCCGCGATCGCAGCCGAAGAGACGTTGAACGGCCCGCGGATTCGGTTCAGCGCATCGATGACGTGCGCCGGACCGTATCCCCAGCCGATCCGCAAACCGGCGAGACCGTAGATCTTCGAGAATGTGCGGGTCATCACCACGTTTTCGGCGCTGCCGGCGAGCTCGATGCCGCTCTCGTAGTCGTTGCGACGGACGTACTCGGCGTAGGCGGCATCAAGCACCAACAGGACGCGCGGCGGAAGCGCGGCATGCAGCCGGCGGACTTCCTTGAACGGCAGGTAGGTGCCGGTCGGGTTGTTCGGGTTGGCGAGGAAGATCACGCGTGTCTTGTCGCTCACCTTCGCCAGAATCGCGTCGACATTGGCCGTTAGGCCTTTTTCCGGCGCGATCACCGGCGTGCCGCCGAACGAACGTATGGCGATCGGGTACACCAGGAATCCATGCTCGGTGTAAATCGCCTCGTCGCCCGGACCGATGTAAGCGTTAGCGATGAGGTGCAGGACCTCGTCGGAGCCCGCGCCGCAGACGATACGATCGGGATTGAGGCCATACGTCGAGCCGATGGCGGCGCGCAGGGCCGTCGCCCCGCCATCAGGATAGCGTTCGAGCGACTCGGCCGCGGCGCGATACGCCTCAAGCGCCGCGGGGCTTGGTCCGAGCGGCGTCTCGTTCGACGACAGCTTGTGGAGCTTGGCTCCGCCGGTCGCCTTCGACTTGCCCGGAATGTAGGGGGCGATGTCGAGGATGCCGGGCCGCGGCATCGGACGATTGATTGTCTCCTTCATCGCCGCACCCGCTTGTAAAGCGGGGTTGCGCGGCCGTCCGTGGTGATACCTTGCGCGAAGCCGCCCACGGCGAAGACCGCGCGCACGGCAACGCCGGCGTCTTCCAGGCGACTGTTGAGCCAAGCCGGGTCGGGGCGCCCCGGCATGGCGAAAAGCAGGTCATTGCCGGCTGCCTCCAGGATCTCACCGCCTGCGACGCCCTTGAACGAACCATCGACAGTGATCGCGAAGGCATTGATGTCGAAGGGTGTCGGATCTGCGAGCGGCGGCGAGACGACGAAGGCCGGCAGCTCCGCCGGCCTCCCCTTTGTCGCTATGAACGGCAGCAGCGCCATGATCTTCGGGGCACGCGGCCCGACGAGTCCCCGCCACCATGCGCCTCTGGCGGCGCGGGCGATAAGTCCGAGGTCGTTGGCCTTCGCAACGGCGGCGACAACCGCTGCCGCGTCGCTGACCAGCTTCAGCTTCACGGAGAAACCGAAGACGAAACGGGCGAGATCGCGCATGCGCTCCGGCTCGACGGAGACATCGACCGCAACATCGAACGGCGCCTGCATGCGCGTGAAGGTCGTGATGATCTCGCGCCAGATGTGCTCGACGGTCGCCAACGGCAGTGCACCTTTATGGCGCTCGACGAGGCGGCGCATCATGTCCGCCTCCCGTTCGGGGCGGAACGCGGTGCCCGAACGGCCGGTGCCTTTCGTCTTGATTAGCGAATCGATCACCTTGCCGCGATCGATCAACAGGCGGTGCATCTCCGCATCGATCGCGTCGATCTTGTCGCGGAGCTTGGCCAGCGACTGGGCATCGCCTTTGCCTTCATGGGGCATTTGGGGGTCTTTTTTCTCGGGCAATGGTCGAACGGCCTTCGAACGCGGAGGTGCGACGGCCGGCGATTAATAGGCAAGCAACGGCTGGAAATCAAAGAAAACATTGACACTTAGGGGGCCGGCCCATAGCAAATCGGCCACTTTCGGAAACATCAGCTTATGGCCGCAAACGACATCGACACGGGCAAAGCCCCGGCTTCCGGCGCGGCGAAACCGCGCGCTGGTGGCACGGGACGCCATGCGACCAGCGAAGCCGACAATCCGTCGAGCCTCGTCGCGCGCTTCGGGCAGGCGAAGCCGCTACAGCTCGATTCGGGAGGCCAGCTCGTCGACCTGCAGATCGCCTACCAGACCTACGGCACCCTGAACGCCGACCGGTCCAACGCGATTCTTATCTGCCATGCGCTCACCGGCGACCAGCACGTCGCGAGCACCAACCCGGTCACGGGCAAGCCCGGCTGGTGGAGCGAGATGGTCGGCCCCGGCAAGCCAATCGACACCGACCGCTACTTCGTCATCGGCTCCAACCTCGTCGGCGGCTGCATGGGCACGACCGGGCCGGCATCGACCAATCCGGCGACCGACCGTGTCTATGGCCTCGACCTGCCGGTGATCACCGTACGCGACATGGTCCGCGCGCAAGCGATGCTGCTCGATCACCTCGGCATCGACACGCTCTTCTCCGTCGCCGGCGGCTCGCTCGGCGGCATGCAGGTGCTGCAGTGGGCAGCGGCCTATCCGGAGCGCGTGTTCTCAGCACTCCCACTTGCAACCGGCGCCCGCCATTCCTCGCAGAACATCGCTTTCCACGAGGTCGGCCGCCAGGCAGTGATGGCCGACCCAGACTGGCGCGGCGGACGCTATTTCGAAGCAGGTGTCAGCCCACGGAAGGGCCTCGCTGTGGCCCGTATGGCCGCACACATCACCTATCTCTCGGAGGAGGCGCTCCACCGGAAGTTCGGCCGCAACCTGCAGGACCGCGACAAGCCGACGTTCGGCTTCGACGCGGACTTCCAGATCGAGTCGTATCTCCGCTATCAGGGCACGGCGTTCGTCGATCGCTTCGACGCGAACTCCTACCTCTACATGACCCGCGCGATGGACTATTTCGATCTCGCCGCGGACTACGGCGGACGACTCGCCAATGCCTTCCTCGGCACAAAGACGCGTTTCTGCGTCGCCTCGTTCACGTCCGACTGGCTGTTCCCGACGATCGAGAACAAGGCCGTTGTGCGCGCGCTGAACGCCGCCGGCGCCAGCGTCTCCTTCGTCGAGATCGACACCGACCGCGGCCACGATGCCTTCCTGCTCGACGAACCGGAACTCTTCGCCACCATTCGCGGTTTCTTGTCGGCGGCCGGCGAAGCGCGGGGGCTCACATGAACGCGCATCCCGCCGACGGCGTCACACCCGCCACCAGCCGCGTCGACCTTCTCGCCATTTCGCAACTGGTGACGCCGGGAAGCCGTGTCCTCGACATCGGCTGCGGCGACGGCCAGCTTCTGAAGCTTCTGGAAGCGACGCGCGGTGTCGACGGTCGCGGCATCGAGATCAGCCAGAAGGGCGTCAACGAATGCGTCGCCCGTGGCCTTTCGGTAGTTCAGGGCGACGCCGACTCGGACCTTCTCGACTATCCCGACGAGGCGTTCGACTTCGTCATCCTCTCGCAGACGCTGCAGGCAACTCACCGTCCACGCGTTGTCGTCGAGCAGATGCTGCGCATCGGGCGAAAAGCCATCATCTCGTTCCCGAACTTCGGCAACTGGCGCGTCCGTGCTGCGCTGGGATTTACCGGCAAGATGCCGGTGACGCGGAGTTTGCCCTATTCCTGGTACGACACGCCAAACATCCATTTCTGCACGATCCGCGATTTCGTCGGCCTCTGCCGCGAGGTGGACGCCAAGATCGAGCAGTCCATGGTGCTGCATCAGGGTGGACAGAAGAGCGTTCCGTTCCGCGCACTCTGGTTCTGGAACCTGTTCGGCCAGCAGGCAGTGTTCCTGTTGAAGCGATAGCCTCAGCGAAAAGCGATTCTGATCCCGTCGAGCGGCAGGCCGCCGATCTCCGTCGTCCATGTTTCACCCGGATAGACAAGAAGCGCCTGGGTCAGCGTCCCGGTGGTGACAATTTCACCGGGCTTGAGGCGCTCGCCGCTGGTCTCATGGAGGCCGCGGACAAAATGGGACAGCGCATGGAGCGGGCCATCGAGGGCATCGCTGCCGACGCCGCGGTCCATGACGACGCCGTTTCGCGCCAGAGTCACTTCGACGTCAGTCAGCGCCCCTAGCCAGTCGCGGCTATTGTCCACCGGCACGAAACGACCGTGGAAATAGCGCGCATGCAGCGATCCCGCGGCGACGGAATCGGTCGCCGTTCCTTTCCAGTCGCGGAAGACGGAAGTCACGATCTCGCAACCGTGGCTGACCGCGTCGATGCAGCCAATGAGTTCGGCCGGTCCCATGCCCGCCTCGGGCGAGCGGACGATGCGCACCGTGATCTCCGGCTCGATCCGCGGCTCGGCGACATGGGCGATGTCGTATTCGGCGATGGCGCCCGGCGCCAGCCCGGTGACGGTCGTGTCGTACATGCGGCCCCAGATCGGATGGAGGACGCCGTATGCCTGCTGCACGGCGCGGTTGGTATAGCCGATCTTCCAGCCGACCGGCTTTTCTCCGCGCGCAAAGCGCTTTGCGGTAATCGCGGCCGAGACGCGATAGGCGGCGGGGATGTCGAAGCCGGGTATCGTGTCGCTCACCCGCGCTATCGTCGCGCCAGCGTCGTGGGCTTTTAGTAGGCGGCTGGCAATGTCGTCGGCGTCTTCCATGATTATTTATGCTCCCGGCGGAATGAGCGCCGGACGGAAGGCCGGCTTCAGCCGGCTCGCGCGTTCTCGCGCGGGGATGCCCTGATAAAGCTGCTTGGTGGCCTCGACGATGACGACGCCGGCAAACGCCGGCCAAAGCCCCCGGCCAACACGCTCCCAGACAGCGCCGGTCCGCAGCCAGGCCCGGCTGCGGAAAGGAGGCACGGCGAGCGCCTCAGTCCACCCAAGCGGTGAAAACATCGCGTCCCGCAAGAGCCCCGTCAGCTGCGTACGTCCGAACGGCCGGCCGTAGCCGAACGGAGTCGACTCGGAGCGCGCCCAGATGCCTTGCCGGTTTGGCACCACCAGCATGACGCGACCACCGGGCGCCAGCACCCGCCATATTTCCCGAAGCTGATCGCGCTCGTTGACGGCGAGCTCAAGGCTGTGGACGGCGAGCACACGGTCGATGGAGGCATCCGGCAATGGCAGGCAATCGTCGGCAATGAGCGCCACCGCGTTCGGTCCTTCACGCGGCCAGTTCACCACGCCCTGCGTCGCCGGCATAAAAGCGATGACGCGTTCCGCGCCCTCGCCAAGATTGCGCAGGTAGGGCGTGGCGTAGCCGACGCCGAGCAGACTTTCGCCGGCGACCGACGGCCAGCGCGCTTTCAGGCGCGCGCCGATCAGTCGGCGGGCAACAAGGCCGAGGCGCTCGCCGTAGAAGGCCCGGAGATCGACGACATCGAGGTACATGGGCGGGATGGTACATCAGACAGGTAGTCTGAAGCGACGCCGGATGGTACGCAGATGCTTCCGAGGTTTGAGCGAGCGAAACGAGCGTGGCCCTGATCATCGAGCAGTTTGCCTGCCGCTCTGACAATTTCGGCGTCCTCATCCACGACCCCGTATCGGGCTTGACCGCGTCGATCGACGCGCCGGAGGAGGCGTCGATCGTGGCGAAACTCAAGGAGAAGGGCTGGCGCCTCGACGCCATCTTCACCACCCATCACCACGGCGATCACACCGAGGGTAATCTACCGCTCAAGGCAGCGTTCGGATGCACCATCACCGGCCCCGCCGGGGAGGCAGACAGAATTCCGGGCATCGACAAACGCGTGAAGGGCGGGGACAAGTTTGCCTTCGGCGGCTTTGCGGTTGAGGTCATCGATACGCCCGGACACACGCTGGGTCACATCACCTACTACCTGCCGGAGGCGGGCGTGGCCTTTGTCGCCGATACGCTCTTCGCGGTCGGCTGCGGCCGCATCCTCGAAGGCGCTGCCGAGATGATGTGGGGCTCGCTCGAAAAGCTCGCGGCGCTACCCGATAAAACCGTCATCTACTGCGGCCACGAATACACCGAAACCAACGTCCGTTTTGCACTGACAATCGAGCCGGAGAATGCCGATCTTGTTGCCCGCGCTGCCGAAGTGAAGGCGCTCCGCGCCACCGGCAAGGCGACCCTGCCGACTACGATTCTGCGGGAGAAGCAGACCAACCCGTTCCTGCGCCTGAACGAGCCCGGCATCCGCGCTCGCCTTGGCATGAAAGACGCCTCGCCGGCGGCGGTATTCGGCGAAATCCGCAAACGCAAGGACAGCTTCAAGTAGCGACCTGCATCAACGGGCAAGCTCTTCAGCGTGCTGTTTGGCGAGCGCCGCCATGCTCGTGAAACGGAAGTCGACTTTCGGCATCGTGCCGGGGTTCACCGTCGCGCCAAAGCCCGCCTTGTCGTGTCGCCGGTAGATCCAGCACGACGCCAGGCCCAAGCTGTTAGCCGGTGCGTGGTCGTGAAAGAGACTCTCCGCGGTGTGGAGGATCTCAGACTTTTCCACCCCTCGCTCCGCTAGCTTGGCGAGCATGTACTCGAAGTTTCGGAGGCTCGGCTTGTATGAGCCGATATCGTCCGCCGTGTAAATCGCGTCGAACTCCACCTGCAGCCGTTTGTTAGTGAGCGCGAAGTTGGCGTTGTCGACGTTCGATAGAACGACGAGCTTGTAATGCTTCTTCAGATACTGGAGCGCAGCGGCAGAGTCCTCGAAAGCCGGCCAGTCCTTGATCGAATTCCCGTATGCCCGGCACTCGTCCCACGAGACGACGAGCTCCCACTCCTCCGCCAGCCGCTTGTAGACGATAGCCAGCAGCTCACGGTAGGGGCGCGCGGGCGTGAACGCCTGTTGCGACGATTCATGGCGGGCATGCGCCTCCAGCACCTCATCACGTGACCGGGGTCTCGCGAGGCGCGAGGTGAGCGGCCTGAGGGCCTCGACCATGCCGCTTTCCCAATCGATGAGGGTGCCGTAGCAATCGAATGTCAGCACCTTGAAGTCGGTCAATCGCATGGGCCAGATCTCGCGGGACGGCTGTGGCAGGGCGATGGGCGACCGCATCTTGCGACAAGCGGCACCCTTGGAAACAGAATTTTCCGAGAACCGGGGTCACCGCCGACCTTGCGGACGCCACAAAGTTAAACCTGAGTGCTGAATTCCGTAAAGAGAGTAGACCAAGCCCTAGGGCAGAGCATAAGCTACTCTGAATATACGGAAAAACCAGACGTACCGGGTGTGTACAGCCCGGGGAGGACGATGGCCGAACCAATCAAGAGCGTGCTGCTTCTCGACTACGAGAGCCTGCACCGCAGCCTGTCGGGCGCGGCCGGAGACACGCGCCTTGCCGATCGCGCCGCCGCCTGGATTGCGGCAATCGAGGGCGGCCGGCTAATGGGGCCGGAAGGCACCCGCCGTCACCTCATGGTGAAGCGCTGTTACGCCGGGCCGAGCGTTCGCGGCAAGCAGCGCGACATGCTCACCGCCGCCGGGTTCGAAGTTGTCGATGCAGCCGACGGCGGCGCACGCAGTTCCGCCGACCTGCACATGGCAATGGATACCGTCGACGCGATAGGGAGGCCCGAAAACTACCAGGAATTCATTCTCCTCAGCGCCGCTTCGGAACTGGCACCGCTCCTCACCCGGCTGAAGGCGAGCAAGCGCATGACGGCGATCTTCGCCGACGTCGATACTCCCGAGAGCGACAAGACGCTGGCGGACGCTCTCCTCGAGAGCACAGATCTCGCACGGTTCCTGACGTCGGATGGCATGCCGGCCTCCGAAATTCGCGCGCCATCGCCCTCCGGAGGAAGCGACCGCGTCGGGATCGAGGCTTTCGCCCGCAAAATCCACGCCGCCACCAACATCCCGTTGTTTTCGCCAAAGTCCTTTGCCGAACTGTTCCGCCATCTCACGGATGAAATCGCGGCGAACGGCTATCACTTCCAGACCACGGCGAAGAATGTCGCCGACCGGATGGTGGCGACAGGCCGCAGCGTCACCCGACGCCAGGTCGTGTTCATCGTCAAGGGTCTGGCGCTGAAGGGACACGTATTCTCGACCAGCGATACGCCCGAACGCCTTGCCGAGGTGTTCCGCGAACAGGCCCACTACCTCATCACCAACGCCGGCATCACCCTCGATGGGCACCAGGAGGAACTGCTGAGCGCCTGGTTCATGAGCCGCGCCCCGGCCTCCGACCACCCCGCCGCATCGGCCTCCCGGGTACCCGCCGAGACCAGGGCGAGGATCGAGGAGACCATCGAACGCGAGGTGGCCAAGGCAGCCATTCGTCCGCCGGCCCCTGACAGACCCAGGCCGAGCGCCCGACCGACCGCGTCGGCCAAGCCGCCCGCCGTCAAAATCGAGCTTCCGAAATCGACCGCGAAGATGACACCGCACGCAAAGCCGGGCCCCTCACCCTCGGCCCGTGAGGAGGCCAAGGCGGTGATTGCGGCACGCATCGCCGCTTCCGCCAAGCTGAAGCCCGGCAACCGCGCCCCGATCCCGGCGAAAGCCGCGCCAAGGCCGCCATCAGTTCAAGAGCCACTGCGCGACACCGAAGTGAAGACTGCGCCACCAGCCCGCAGCGCCCAACAGAATTCGGATGCTCTGGAGCATTCGATCCTCGCGGCGATCGCCGAGGCGGTCGACGTGCTTGTGGAAGATTCGACCGACGATGAGCGGCCGTCGCGAGAGCCCCCGGCAAAAAAGAAAGCGACGAACGGTCCTCGCCACGAGGAGCCGCCCCCTCCGCCTCCGCGCGCCGAGGAGGAAGATGCCGACAGCGGTGACATCGGCGATCAGATCCAGCGGATCATCGCCACCTACACCCGGAACCGCACCGAAGATTAGTAGTTATCCGTTCGCCATGTATTGGGCGCCGTTTGCCGACAGCACGGCGCCGGTCATGAAAGCGGCTGCGTCCGAGGTGAGATAGACCACGAGCGAGGCGATCTCCTCCGCCTTGCCGAGACGCCCGACGGGAATTTGGGCAATGATCGACTCCAGCACCTTGTCCGGAACGCCCGCGACCATGTCGGTGTCGATGTAACCCGGACATACTGCGTTGACGGTGATTCCCTTCTTCGCATTCTCCTGGGCGAGAGCTTTGGTGAATCCGATGATGCCGGCCTTCGACGCCGAATAATTGGTTTGGCCAATCTGCCCCTTCTGCCCGTTGATCGACGAGATGCTGACGATGCGCCCGTAGTTACGCTCGCGCATGCCTTCGATCACCGGGCGCGTCATGGCAAACATCGAATCGAGATTGGTGCGCAGCACCGCCGACCACTGGTCGTAGGTCATGCGGTGAAACATGGAATCGCGCGTGATCCCGGCGTTGTTGACGAGAATGTCGACAGGTCCGAGGTCGGCCTGGACCTGCTTGACCCCCGCCGCCGACGCGGCGGCGTCCGCGACATCCCATTTGTAGATGGCGACACCGGTTTCCGCCTTGAACTTCGCAGCCGCCTCGTCGTTGCCGCGGTAGGTCGCGGCGACCACCGTTCCGGTTGCTTTCAGGCCCTTGGCGATTGCCGCGCCGATGCCGCGCGTCCCCCCGGTAACGATGGCGACTTTCGCCATGATGCTTCTTCCCTCGGAATCTTGTTTTTCTTGCCGGCCGATCAAACCACGCCGTCACCCGCCGCGACAACGGCGGATGTCATGTGTCTCGAATCTTTCGATGTTGCAGTGCGTCGGCGCTTTTAGCGTTCCACGCAGAGGGCAACGCCCATGCCCCCGCCGATGCACAGCGTGGCCAAGCCCTTGTGCGCGTCGCGGCGGACCATCTCGTGAAGGAGCGTCACCAGCACGCGGGCGCCCGATGCACCAATCGGGTGACCGATGGCGATGGCGCCGCCGTTGACGTTCACGCGGGCCGGGTCCCAGCCCATGTCCTTGCCGACGGCGCAGGCTTGCGCGGCGAAGGCCTCGTTTGCCTCGATAAGATCGAGGTCGTCGACCGACCAACCGGCTTTCTTCAGCGCCTTCCGCGACGACGGGATCGGCCCTGTGCCCATCAACGCCGGATCGACCCCGGCAGTCGCCCAGGACACGATGCGGGCGAGCGGCGTGAGGCCCCGCTTCACGGCCTCGGTTGCCGTCATCAGCAGGAGAGCCGCAGCGCCGTCGTTAATCCCCGACGCGTTGGCGGCGGTGACAGTGCCGTCCTTTTGGAACGCCGGACGGAGCTTGCCGACCATCTCCATCGTCGTGCCGGGGCGGATGTATTCGTCCTGATCGACAATGGTGTCGCCCTTGCGGCCCTTGATCGTCACTGGCACGATTTCATTCTTGAAGCGCCCGGCCTTCTGCGCCGCCTCCGCCTTGTTCTGCGAGGCGACGGCGAACTCATCCTGTTGCTGGCGGGTGATCTGGAATTCTCGGGCAACGTTCTCAGCGGTCACACCCATGGCGTAGCCATTGAAGGCGTCGACGAGTCCGTCCTTCATCATGGTGTCGACCATGGCGAGGTCGCCCATCTTGTGACCGCTGCGGAGATGCGCCGCATGTGGCGCCATCGACATCGACTCCTGACCGCCCGCGATGATGATGTTGGCATCACCGTTCGCGATCTGCTGCATGCCGAGCGCCACGGCGCGGAGCCCTGAGCCGCAGAGCTGGTTCAGGCTCCACGCAGTGGTCTCCTTCGGAAGACCCGCGCCCATCGATGCCTGACGAGCCGGGTTCTGGCCCTCGGCCGCGGTCAGCACCTGCCCGAGGATCACCTCGTCGACCTCCGCCGGAGCAACGTTGGCGCGCTTCACCACCTCTCCAATCACGGCAGCGCCAAGCTCGTGCGCAGGCAGGTTGCCGAACGCGCCGTTGAAGGCGCCGACAGCGGTGCGCGCCGCGGCTACGATGACTATTTCGTTGGCAGGCATGGGGGACTCCTCACTGAAATTCCTGTTGTTCCAACTATCAGCCAGCGGCCGGTAACCATGTCAATCGCTGCGGCGCGGGAACAGGCGGCGCACTGCACAATATATTGGCGCGGCTGGGAAAAAGCCCGTATCCTGTGAGCGTTAGGTGGGTATGCCGGCTATGCAAAAAGGCCGATCATGAACCTGCGAAAATCGGCAACGGACGGCGGAAATGGCTAAGGACCAAGAGCCGACCACGATCAAGAAGTACGCCAACCGGCGGCTCTACAACACCGGCACCTCGACCTACGTCACGCTCGAGGATCTCGCTGAGATGGTGAAGAGCGGCGAGGATTTCATCGTCGTCGATGCAAAATCCGGCGACGAGATCACGCGCTCGGTTCTCACCCAGATCATCTTCGAACAGGAGAGCAAGGGCCAGAATCTTCTGCCGATCACCTTCCTCCGCCAACTCATCCGCTTCTACGGCGACTCGATCCAGAACCTCATCCCGACTTATCTCGATTTTTCGATCGACTCGCTCGTCCGCGATCAGGACAAGCTGCGCGGCCAGATGACCAACGCGTTCGGTCCGGGCGCATTCGGCCCCGCTACGTTCGTCCCGGGCGCGATGGACGTGATCGGCGATCAGGTGCGCCGCAACACCGAGATGTTCGAGCAGGCGATGCGCATGTTCTTGCCGTTCGGCAACAACGGCGCCGCCTCAGCCCCTGCGCGCGAACCTCGGGCAAACCCCGCCAAGCCACCGGAAGGCGGCGACATCGACGCGCTCAAGCGCCAGCTCGACGAAATGCAATCGCGTCTCGACAAGCTCTCCGACAAAAAATAGCGAAACTGGATTGGCCTATCCGACCTTGCGCGCCGGCACCGCGATCAGCGATGCTTCGGGGCTTGCCATTCCCGAATAAAGTCCCTGGATCATGTGGACGCCAAAGCCGGCAAGCACCGTCACCGTTTCCTCGTCCTGCACCCACTCGGCGACGATCTCGATATCGAAATTGCGCGCAAGCTCGGTGAGCGCCTTGACGAATGCTTGATCGTCGCGGCTGCGCGGCAGGTTTTCGACGAACGCCCCTGCGATCTTGACCACGTCGACTTCAAGGGTACGCAGGTGTTGGAACGACGAGAACCCGGCGCCAAAATCATCGATCGCAACCAGACAACCGAGATCGTGAAGCGTCTCGATGAAACGCGAGGCTTCCTCGAGGTTACGGATCACCGCCGTCTCGGTGATCTCGACGATCAGCCGGCTCGCAATATCGGCCCGCCGGGCAACCGCCGCGGCGAGATACGACAGCCACTCGGCATCGCCGACCGTCTCGCCTGAGACGTTGACCGACAATCGGGCCGTGGGAATAGCTTCCAGCGTCTCCACGGTGCGGGCAAGCGTGTAGTTGTCGATGAGCCGGATGAGGCCGAGCTGCTCGCAAAGCTCGATGAAATCAGTCGCCGGCGCAAAGGTGCCATCGGCGCGTTCGAGCCTCAACAGCCCCTCGTGGAACGTGGGTTCCCGGGTGACGATATCGACCACCGGCTGGAAGAAAAGCCGCAGGCGGTTGCTCTCAAGCGCAGCCACCATTTCCGATGAGAGCGCCGCGTTGCTGCGGCGCCGCGCCTGCCGGCTGGGCGACGGGGCATACGCGACAAACCGACCGTAGCCGCGCGTGCGCGCTCGATGAAGACTCTCTTGCGCCCGCGCGAGCGCTTCGTTGACCGTTCGGCCATGGCGCGGGAGACCGACTCCCCCAATCGACACCGTGACGGCAACTGAACTCGACTCGGCGGTGATGACACCATTGCGGATCGCCGCATGAAAGCGCTCAGCTGCAGCGTGCATGTCGTCTTCGTCACAGTTCATCAAGACAATGCCGAGCTTGTTGCCCGAGTAGCGCCCGATCGCGTCACCCTCACGAAGCTGCCCCTTGATGCGACGGGCGGCTGCAGCAAAGACCTGATCGGCAGTCTCGAAGCCGTAGGCCTCGTTGATGGCGCGGAAGCTGTCGACGGCGACGATCATGAAGGCGATAGAGGTGCGGAATTTCTTTGCGTTGTCGAGCGCCTCGCCCAGCGTCGTCAGCAGGTGCTGACGGTTGAAGTAGCCCGTGAGTTCGTCATAGCGCGACAGGAACGCCAGCCGCTGGTCGCGCTCATGGCGCTCGTTGATGATGCGGACAACGCCGCATGCGCGCGCCGGACGCCCGGTGTGGTCCGCATACCAGCGCCCCGTATCCTCGACGATCAGGCGCCGATCACTGCCGGTGCCGTCGGGCAGGAGCGTGTACTGGACCTCATAGACCACGCCCTCGCCTTGATCAGACGCAGTGCCGTTCAGGACCGCATCGTGCCGGCTGGTGAGATTGGCGGAATCGAGAAGGGCGGCAAACGCGCGCCCCGTGTCTACTGACCTGAGGCCGAGAACGTCCGCGACATTCGCGCCCCAGCGGATCGCGTCATCGCCGATCGTCCATTCGTAGACGACCTCGCCGACGGCCGTCAGGATTTCGTGCGTCTCGGCGGGGGTCGATTGGCGGCTCTCGCCCGCAATGGCGCGCGCCGTCCCCAGTGCACCTCCGCCCGCATCGTTCAAGAAGCTGTTCCCGTTTTTCTCGAAACTGGCGGGCGCCATTGGTCGCCCTACCCGTCTCGATTGTGCCGACGGTGGCTTAAGGAAGCCACAAGGACCGTACACGTCCGCAGCACCCCCAAGCGGAGTGCTTCCACGCCCTCGGTTAACGACCGGTTAGTGGGTCGCGCCGTCGACGCCCGCGCCGAACGATATATCGCGCTGCGCGGTCTTGATGGAGATGGTGAAGCCGGCCACCACGTCAAAAAGAGCAATGGCGGTCAGGACGAAAAAGAGCGAATTCGCGGCCACCGGCACGACAATGAACTCGACGATGTAGATGATCAGCACGATCGTCGACACGATATGGTTGGTGATCGTCGAAGTCAGCGCCGGTCTCGCCGACCGCAGCGTTTCGAAGAAAAGGAAGACAAGGGCCAGCAAGACCATCAGATCGCTAAGGGTGACGGGCCAACTAAGACCCGACATCAGGGGGACACGGACGAACTCACCTGCCCACAGATTGCCGCCGACCGCGTAGCCGATGACATTGAACAGGATCAGCGGAACGATTGTCAGCGGAATGGCATTAATCATGGGTCTTCCCCCGGTTTGTCGGCGCGGCCGTGGCGGATCATAGCGTATTGATCCTCAAACGAAAAAGCCGGCTCTGAGGCCGGCTCTTCACCCTTCGGAGTCAAGGGTGCAGCTTAGGCGTCACCCTTCGGGGTAAGCACCTGGCGGCCACGGTACATGCCCGACTTGAGGTCGATATGATGCGGGCGGCGAAGTTCGCCGGAATCCTTATCTTCCACGTGAGTAGGCGCCTTCAGCGCATCGGCTGAGCGGCGCATGCCGCGCTTCGATGGCGAGGTCTTTCGTTTGGGAACGGCCATGGCAGGAAATCCTTCGGAAAATGAGTGGGCGCCTTATAGCGGGGCTCAAGGATAGAGGCAATCGATATAGGCCCCGGACATCCGTGCCCTTCCGGCGATGGTGCGGGCCAGAGACTGCAGCGCCCCGGTTGGATGGGCAGGATCGCGGGCCGAAGGGTTGGGCAGGGTCGCCGCCAGAAGCGCCGACTGGGCCAGAGTGAGGGACTTGGCGGAGCGATTGAAATAGTGGCGCGACGCCGCCTCCGCCCCGAAGATGCCCGGCCCCCATTCGACGACGTTAAGGTAGATTTCCACCTCGCGCCGCTTGCCCCAAAGGAGATCGGCGTAGAGGGCGATCGGCATCTCCACGGCTTTCCGGAGATACGAGCGCGACGGCCAGAGGAAGAGGTTCTTGGCGGACTGCACGGCAATCGCCGAGGCGCCTCGCGGCCGGTCGTCGGAGCGATCGAGCACCTTCCCGAGTTCACTCCAATCCACACCGCCATGACTGCAGAACTTGCCGTCTTCCGACATGATGACCGAGGCAACCAGCGTCGGCGCGATGTCGTCGAAAGGAGCCCATGTGCGCTCGATCGCTCCGCCGCGCACGACCCAATCAAAGATCATCAACGTCGATACGGGCGGCACGAAGCGGTAGATCGGAACAAGGATGACCGGGATCAGCGCGAGGACGACCGCGACGCGGAGCACGACGCGCCAGATGCGGCGGCGACGGCTTTTTCCCCTGGGTGGATTGGCGCTCACTGGCCCCGCATACCCGCCCCTCTCCGCCGGTGCAATCGTCAGCGGCTTGACCGGTCGCGGCTTTCAGACCATTCGAAATGGATGCCCGGGGATTTTCAGGTGGAGTTGAAGGCGGCGCAAACAGCGACCGAGGGGTTCCTCGTCGGCCTGTTAACGGACACGCCGGGATCAAACGAGAGCCCGTGGCCAGACCGGCTGCTGGCGGCAATGCGTCACGCTGTTCTGGGGCCGGGCAAGCGGCTGCGGCCTTTCCTCTTGATAGAATCCGCGCGCATTTTCGGGCTTGCCGGCGAGGGACCCACCCGCGCCGCGGCGGCGCTCGAATGCGTCCATTGCTACAGCCTGGTGCACGACGATTTGCCGGCGATGGACGATGACGACATGCGCCGGGGGCGGCAGACGGTCCACCGCGCCTTTGACGAGGCGACGGCAATCCTTGCCGGCGACGCGCTGCTGACACTGGCGTTCGCCATTCTCGCCGACCCGGCAACCGACCCGGACGCGAAGATACGGACGGCGCTGATTGGGGGACTTGCAGCGGCAGCGGGCGCCGGCGGCATGGCAGGCGGGCAGATGCTCGACCTCGCCGCCGAGAAAGGGAACTTTACCGAAGCGGCGGTCAGGCAGATGCAGGCGATGAAGACGGGCGCGCTGTTCCGCTATGCCTGCGAGGCGGGGGCAATCATGGGCCGCGCCAGCGCGGCGAAGCGCGAGCGGTTGGCACGCTTCGGGGCAGCACTGGGACTGGCGTTCCAGCTCGCCGACGATCTGATCGACGCCACCGGCAAGGCAGCGAAGGCGGGCAAGGCCACCGCCAAGGACGCCGACCGCGGCAAGGCAA
>JAYTZZ010000192.1:0-3368 GCA_043741595.1 Hyphomicrobiales bacterium
GGGATTAGGTTTGGTCCGCGCCTCCCGGCGCCCGGAGAACCTTGATGAACCTTCGCCTTGCCGCCGCATTCGCCTTGGTGCTCGCGGTCGCCGTCGGCGCTGTCGCCTACACCCTCGGCACGCGCCAACCGTCTGGCATGGACCGCGCCGAGATCGAGGCACTGGTCAAGGATCTGGTTGCCACGTCGAAGCCAGCGCCCGCGGCGTCGATGGTCGCCAACGACGCCGCGGGCCAGAACGAACTCTCCGACGATCAACAAGCCGAGGTCGAGGCGACGATCCGCAACTATCTGCTCGCCAAGCCAGAGATCATCCGCGACGCGATCAACGAGCTGCAGCGCAAGGAAGACGAGGCGACTCGTGCTGCCCAAGTCTCGATCATCAAGGACAACAGCGAGCTCCTCTTCAACTCGCCGCGCGAGGTCGTCCTCGGCAACCCCAAAGGGGACGTCACCCTGGTCGAGTTCTTCGACTACAACTGCGCCTACTGCAAGCGCGCCCACGCCGACATGAAGCTGCTGATCGAGGAGGATCCGAGCCTCCGCGTCGTCCTCAAGGAATTCCCGATCCTCGGCGAAGGCTCCGTGGCGGCAGCGCAGGTCGCGGTCGCCGTGCTGATGACCGCGCCGGAAAAATATGGCGCTTTCCACGATGCCCTGATCACCGAGAAGGGTCAGGTCGACGGGGCAAAGGCACTCGCCGTCGCACAAGACCTCGGTCTCGATCCAGAGGTGTTGAAGGTCAAGGCCTCCTCCGATGAAGCCAAGGCCAACATCACCGAGGTCCGCGATCTCGCCGCGAAGCTCGACCTGACCGGAACGCCCTCCTACGCCACCAAGCTGAAGGTCGTCGTCGGAGCCGTCGGTTTCGAGGCCCTGAAGCAGGAGATTCAGGCCGTACGCGACTGTCAGACCGACACGGCTAACTGTTAACGAGCGGCGCTTTCCGGCGCCCGCGGGCTTTTACTCCGCCAGCGAAGACCTTATAACCGGCCAACTTTTCGAGGGCGGCCGAATCCGGCCATCCCCACGACGGAAAACGCCGGCCATGGCCACCACCATCTTCATCCTCAACGGCCCGAATCTGAATCTGCTCGGCAAGCGCGAGCCCGCCCTCTATGGCACCGGTACGCTCGCCGACATCGAGAAGGCATGCATCGCGCGCGGCAAGGAGCTCGGCTTCAAGATCGACTTCAGGCAGGACAACCGGGAGGGCGTGCTCGTCGACTGGATTCAGGAGGCTGCCGACAAGGCTGCCGGCATCGTGCTGAACGCCGGCGCCTACACCCACACATCGATCGCCATCCACGATGCGCTCCGCGGCACCGGTCTGCCGGTGATCGAAGTGCATCTCTCCAACATCTTCGCCCGCGAGCGCTTCCGCCATCACTCGTTTGTATCGCCGGTGGCGAAAGGCGTGATTTGCGGTCTGGGGCCTCAAGGATACACGCTGGCGCTCGACGCGCTGAAATCGCTCGCCGCCGAAGCCAAACCGGCGGGCAAAGCGCGCCAAAAGGGTGCTTGATGGCTGACAAGAAATCGATCGTCGATCAGGACCTGATCCGGGAGCTCGCCAAGCTCCTCACCGAAACAGGCCTGACCGAGATCGAAGTCGAGCGCGACGACACCCGCGTTCGCGTCGCCCGCAACGTCAGCAGCGCGGCGGCCGCACCACAGACAACGACCCCGCCCACAGCCGCAACATCTGGCGCCGCACCAGCCGCTCCCGTCACCGATGCTACCCATCCCGGCGCCGTCCACTCGCCGATGGTCGGCACCGCCTTCCGCGCGCCCGAGCCCGGCGGCCGCCCCTACGTCGATATCGGCGATCAGGTGCGCCAGGGCGACACGCTCCTCATCGTCGAGGCGATGAAGACCATGAACCAGATCCCGGCGCCGCGCTCAGGCAAGGTGACCAAGATCCTGTTCGAGGATGGTCAGCCGGTCGAATTTGGCGAGCCGCTGCTGATCGTCGAATGATAGCGGCGCCAATCCTGTTCAAGAAGATCCTGATCGCCAACCGCGGCGAGATTGCTCTCCGGGTTCTGCGCGCCTGCAAGGAGCTGGGCATCGCCACTGTGGCGGTCCACTCGACCGCCGACGCCGACGCCATGCACGTCCGCCTCGCCGACGAGAGCGTGTGCATTGGCCCACCGCCCGCCCGCGACTCCTATCTCAACATTCCCCAGATACTGGCCGCCTGTGAGATCACCGGCGCCAACGCCGTTCACCCCGGCTACGGGTTCCTGTCGGAGAACGCACGCTTCGCCGAAATCCTCGCGGCCCACGACGTCGCCTTTATCGGCCCAAGCGCCGAGCACATCCGCATCATGGGCGACAAGATCGAGGCGAAGCGCACCGCCAAACGCCTCGGCATTCCGGTCGTGCCCGGCTCCGAGGGCGGCATCACCAACGACGCCGACGCCAAGAAGATCGCCGACGAGATCGGCTATCCCGTCCTCATCAAGGCGTCCGCCGGCGGCGGCGGCCGGGGCATGAAGGTCGCGCGCACCGCCGACGATTTGTCGAACGCACTTGCTTCAGCACGCGCCGAGGCGCGTGCCGCGTTCGGCGACGATTCCGTGTACATCGAAAAATATCTCGCCAAGCCACGCCACATCGAAATTCAGGTGATGGGCGACGGCAAGGGCGGCGCCGTCCACCTCGGCGAGCGCGATTGCTCACTGCAGCGCCGCCACCAGAAAATCCTCGAGGAATCTCCCTCCCCTGTCATCACCGAAGCGCAGCGCAAGCGCATCGGGGGCGTCGTCGCCGACGCCATGGCCAAGCTCGGCTACTCCGGCGCCGGCACGATCGAGTTCCTCTACGAGAACGGCGAGTTCTATTTCATCGAGATGAACACACGCTTGCAGGTCGAGCACCCGGTCACCGAAGCCGTTACCGGCACCGACCTCGTCAACGAGCAGATCCGCGTCGCCTCCGGGCTCGGGCTGTCGTTCAAGCAGAGCGATATCGTCTTCAACGGCCACGCCATCGAATGCCGCATCAACGCCGAGGACCCGAAGACCTTCGCCGCCTCGCCGGGCAAGATCACCTACTACCACCCGCCCGGCGGCCTTGGTGTGCGCATCGATTCCGGTGTCTATCAGGGCTACACACTCCCGCCCTATTACGACAGCCTGATCGGCAAGCTGATCGTCCATGCGCGCACCCGGCAGGAGTGCCTCCGCCGCCTCGCACGCGCGCTCGATGAATTCGTCGTCGACGGCATCAAGACGACAATCCCCCTCTTCCGCGACCTCGTGAACGACCCGGACATCATCTCGGGCAACTACGACATCCATTGGCTGGAGAAGCGGCTGGCGGGGTAAGCGATGGCATCTCGCGACGACATCCTTCTCGAGATCA
>JAYTZZ010000193.1:0-7856 GCA_043741595.1 Hyphomicrobiales bacterium
AGTCATTCGGCCGGCGTAGCGTTCGAGCGCCAGGCGGATCATGGCCGCCTCGACTTCGGCGAGCGGACGCACCTCGCCATCGGGGCCGAGCGCGGTGAGCTGCCCGGTATTCGGCGTCGGCTCCGGCGTTTGCGGCAGGCCGAAGTCGAGTTCAACGTCTTCGACGGCTTCAGCGGCTACGGGTGTCGGGTCGCTCGCGGCTTCGGCGGCCCATGCGCTGCCGTCGACGTGGGCGGCGATCTGCGGGAACTCCTCGGGCGTTAGCACCGGCGCATCGGCAAGCACGACCGCGCGGAAGACGGCGTTCTCAAGCTGGCGGATGTTGCCGGGCCAGTCGTGGCGGGACAGAAGCTGCAGGGCAGGGGCGCTTACGCCGCGGATGAAAGATTTGCCTTCCTCGGCGGCGAAACGTGCGGTGAAGTGGCGGACAAGTGCCGGGATGTCGTCGCGGCGCTCCCGGAGCGGGGGTACGCGGATCGGGAAGACATTCAGCCGGTAGTAGAGGTCTTCCCGGAACTTGCCGGCCTTCACCAGATCGATGAGGCTTTGGTTCGTCGCTGAAATGAGCCTGAAATCCACTCGCATCGGACGTTTCGCGCCGACAGGGTCGATCTCGCCGTCCTGAAGCGCGCGCAACAGCTTCACCTGGATGTCCATCGGCAGTTCGCCGACCTCATCCAGGAACAGCGTGCCGCCGTGGGCCTCGCGGAACTTGCCCGTGTGCTTGTCGGCGGCGCCGGTGAAGGCGCCTTTCTCGTGACCGAAAAGAATGCTCTCGACGAGGTTGTCGGGAATGGCGCCGCAATTGACGGTGACGAACGGCTTCGAGCGGCGGTCGCCGCTGCCCTGGATAGCGCGGGCAATCAGCTCCTTGCCAACCCCGGACTCGCCTTCGATCAGGATGGGGATCTGCGAGGCTGCGGCCCGCTGGCCGAGACGGATGACCCGCTCCATCGCGGGGCTGTGGGTGAGGATGTCGCGAAAGGTCAGCGTGCCGGAGGCGACGCGCTTCATACGCGCGAGTTCGCCTTCGAGGGCGTCCAGCTTCAGGGCGTTCTCAATCGAAACCTGCAGGCGTTCCGCGGACGCCGGCTTGACGACGAAATCAATGGCGCCGGCGCGCATGGCGGCGACGACGACGTCGATGCCGCCATGGGCCGTTTGCACGATCACCGGAATGGCGCGCTCGAGTTCGCGGAGTTTTGCGAGTACCGCCATGCCGTCGAGATCGGGCATGACGAGATCGAGAATGATGAGTGCGATTCCTTCGCCGTCGGCGCTGTTGAGCAGGTCGAGTGCGGCCTGGCCACCCTCGACGCTCGCCGGCACGTGACCGAGGCGTTCGATCGCTGCCGAGAGGAGACGCCGCGTAACCGGATCGTCGTCAACAATAAGAATTTGGGTCGGCATCAGTTGGGGCACGTCCCGTTGCGGCACAGAATGGGGGATGATCGGGCCCGCCAGTTAATCGCCGCTTAACCCGTGAGCGACCATCGCCGCCTTTTCGAGATTGCGAGAAACTGTTGCCGCGCTGCATCGGGCTTGCGGCCTGACGCCGTCGCGCCCTATTTGGATGATTAACCTTCTTTGCTTCCAACCAGCCGGAAATCCCCGCCGATGCCCGACAGCCACGCTGCCCCTGCACCCGCCCGCGCCGCGAAGGCAACCGACAACCTCGGCGACTTGCCGGAGTGGAATCTCGACGATCTGTACGTCGGGTTGAACGATCCGGCGCTCGTGCGCGATCTCGCGCTAGCCGAAAGTCGCTCGGCGGACTTCGAGACGCGCTTCAAAGGCAAGCTCATCGACATCGCGACGGCGCCCGTCGCGGGCAAGCGGCTCGCCGAGGCGGTAGTCGCATTCGAGGAGCTAGAAGAATTGCTGGGGCGGATCGTCTCGTTCGCCGGCCTTGTCCACGCTGGCGATACCAGCGACCCGACGCGCTCGAAATTCTACGGCGACGTGCAGGAGAAGATCACGCAGGCGAGTTCGCATCTACTTTTCTTCGCATTGGAACTCAATCGCATCCCCGATGCGGCCCTGGAGTCGGCGATGGGCGATCCGGCGCTCGGGCACTACCGGCCGTGGATCGAGGATGTGCGCGCCGAGAAGCCGTACCAGCTTGAGGATCGGGTCGAGCTGCTCTTCCACGAGAAGGGCGTCACCGCGCGGGGCGCCTGGAACCGGCTGTTCGACGAAACGATGGCGGGCTTGCGCTTCACATTCGAAGGCGAGGAACTCGCCATCGAGCCGACGCTGAACTTCCTGCAGGACACGAACCAGGCGAAGCGGAAAGCTGCCGCCGAGGCGCTCGCGGCGACCTTCAAGCAGAACATCCGCCTCTTCACGCACATCACCAACACGCTCGCCAAGGACAAGGAAATCTCCGACCGCTGGCGCGGCTTCAAGGACGTGGCAGCGGCCCGGCACCTGTCGAACCGCGTCGAACCGGAAGTGGTCGATGCTCTGGTCGCGGCAGTGCAAGCTGCCTATCCGCGACTGTCGCACCGCTACTACAAGCTGAAGGCCAAGTGGTTCGGCCGCGATACGCTCGATCACTGGGACAGGAACGCGCCGCTGCCGGAGTCAGCGGCCGAGGCGATCCCCTTTGCCGAAGCACGAGCGACAGTGCTCGACGCGTACGGTGCTTTCGCCCCGGAGATGGCGACCATCGCCGGGCGCTTCTTCGACGAGCGCTGGATCGATGCCCCGGTCAGGCCCGGTAAGGCGCCCGGCGCCTTCGCCCATCCGACCGTGCCGTCAGTTCACCCGTACGTGCTCCTCAACTATCAGGGCAAGGTGCGCGATGTGATGACGCTCGCCCACGAACTCGGCCACGGGGTCCATCAGGTGCTCGCCGCGCCGCAAGGCGCGCTCATGGCATCGACGCCGCTGACGCTTGCCGAGACCGCGAGCGTGTTCGGCGAGATGCTGACCTTTCGCGCGCTGCTGAAGGGCACCAAGGACAAGACGAAGCGGAAGGCGATGCTCGCCGCCAAGGTCGAGGACATGATCAACACTGTCGTTCGCCAGATCGCGTTCTATTCTTTCGAGCGGAAGCTCCACGTCGAGCGCCGGGAAGGGGAGCTGACGGCGGATCGCATCGGCGAGATCTGGATGAGCGTGCAGGCCGAGAGTCTCGGTCCGGCGATCAAGCTCCATCCCGGATACGAGACCTTCTGGAGCTACATCCCGCACTTCGTCCACTCGCCGTTCTACGTCTACGCGTATGCCTTCGGCGATTGCCTCGTGAATTCGCTCTACGCGGTTTACGAGGAGGCGGCATCGGGCTTCCAGGAGAAGTATTTCGAGATGTTGAAGGCCGGCGGCACCAAGCATCACAAGGAACTGCTGGCGCCCTTCGGCCTCGACGCTTCCGACCCCGGGTTCTGGGACAAGGGCCTGCGCGTCATCGAGCGTCTGATTGCGGAGCTTGAGGCGATGGAGAAGTAGCGAAGCGCGGAGGCAATACCTACATCTCCGGCGCAACGTCGGAGCCGACTTCCATGCGCTTCATTTTCTTCGTTCTTCTTATCCTGCTGATCGCCCAGATCGGCTTCTGGAACACGCTCGGCGCCGTCCTCGGCGCGGTGGTGATGTTCGTCCTGCTGATCCCACTTCTGATCGCTGTGGCGGTCCTTGGCGGCATCCTGCTTCTGGCGGGATTCCGGTAGGTCTGGAAGTCTTCGGTTCAATGAATGATACGACGGAGGTTTTTCCGTCGGCCACGTCGTGCTATTTTCGCGCGCATTACAATTCGGAGACGCGCCGATGAAGGTCGAGATTGTGAAAATCGGTGAGGAGTTGGGGTTCTTCTTGCCCGATCACTTGGTCGTTTCTCTGGGTGCGGATCGCTCGGGACACGTCGAGGCGACGGTGGAGGGTGACACGTTGGTGCTCCGCCCGGCCAACTCGAAAATCGACAACGAGCCAAGAAAGCCGGAATAGGTCTTCACCCCGCCCTCGAGCGACGCCCTGAACTGCCGAAAACTTAAGCGCCCCGCGACTCCTTGAGCGATTGCCCGGCGCGGGCGGTTTGCTATAAAGCGCCAGCTTTTTCCCGGGCGAGAAGGATCCTGGACTATGGCAGAGCATGCCTCCGGTCATGGCGCGGTCGAAATGGGCGCGACGGTCGACTATCGCGACCACCAGCGGACCTACCAAGGGTTTCTGAGCCTGCTGAAATACTGCATGGCCGCGATCGTCGTCATTCTCGTCCTGATGGCGTTCTTCCTGACCTGATCTCTGCGGACAGCCGCCGTCGTTTCTCGCCACCTAAGGACGTCTCAATGAAGATCGCTGTGCCGGCGGAGACCGACGAGACCAGGGTCGCCGCGACGCCGGAGACCGTGAAGAAGTTCATCGCGCTCGGCGCAACGGTCGCGGTGCAGGCCGGAGCCGGCGACGGTTCGCGACTTCCCGACGCGGACTACCGGTCTGCCGGAGCCGGCATCACGCCGGATGCCGCCACTACCGTTCTCGATGCGGACATTGTGCTCAAGGTTCGCCGGCCGACTGAAGCCGAGGTGCGCGGCTACAAGCCCGGCGCCCTCGTCGTCGCCACGATGGACCCTTATGGCCACGAGGCGGAAGTGCGCTCGATCGCTGCCGCGAACGTCAGCGCGTTTGCGATGGAACTCATGCCGCGCATCAGCCGTGCCCAATCGATGGACGTCCTGTCGAGCCAGGCGAATCTCGCCGGCTACCAGGCGGTGGTCGATGCCGCGAGCCAGTATGGCCGCGCGTTGCCGATGATGATGACCGCGGCCGGTACGGTTCCCGCCGCGCGTGTGTTCGTCATGGGCGCCGGCGTGGCTGGCCTGCAAGCCATCGCCACTGCGCGGCGCATGGGCGCGGTCGTCACCGCCACCGACGTGCGCCCCGCCGCGAAAGAGCAGGTCGAGTCGCTCGGCGCGAAATTCGTCGCGGTCGAGGACGAGGAATTCAAGCAGGCGGAGACCGCCGCCGGCTATGCCAAGCCGATGTCGGCGGAGTATCAGGCGAAGCAGGCGGCGCTCGTCGCCGAGCACATCAAGAAGCAGGACATCGTCATCACGACGGCGCTCATCCCCGGCCGGCCGGCGCCGCGCCTTGTCACCGCGGCCATGGTCGCGTCCATGCGCCCCGGCTCGGTGCTGGTGGATCTCGCGGTCGAGCGTGGCGGCAACGTCGAGGGCGCCAAGCCAGGTTCGGTTGCCGAGGCGAACGGCGTCAAAATCGTCGGCTACCTCAACGTTCCCGGACGCATCGCGGCGAGCGCCTCGGCGCTTTACGCCCGCAACCTCTACGCCTTCGTCGAGACGCTGATCGACAAGGCGACGAAGCAGATCGCCGTCGACTGGAACGACGAACTGGTGAAAGCCACCAATCTCACGCGCGACGGCAAGGTCGTCCACCCGGCGTTCTCCGGCGAGGGAGCAAAGACATGAGCGAACTCACCCCCGATCGAGCTGCCGCCGCCGCGGCAGCGGCAAAGCATGCGGCCGAGACAGCACAGAATGCAGCCGCCACCGCGCAAACATACGCTGACCAACTCGCCGACGCGGCGAGCGCGGCGGCACACGCCGCGACCGGCGGGGCGATCGACCCGTTCGTGTTTCGTCTCGCGATTTTCGTGCTCGCGATCTTCGTTGGCTACTACGTCGTCTGGTCGGTAACGCCGGCCCTGCACACGCCGCTGATGTCGGTAACCAACGCCATCTCCTCGGTGATCATCGTGGGTGCATTGCTCGCGGTCAGCGTCAGCCTCGTCGATGGCGCGGGAGCCGCGGTCAGTGGCCATTGGTGGGCACGCACCTTCGGCTTCGTCGGCGTGGTGCTCGCTTCGGTCAACATCTTCGGCGGCTTCCTCGTCACGCAGCGCATGCTCGCCATGTACAAGAAGAAGACGAAGTAGATGATCAACGCCAACATCGCCGCGCTGCTCTACCTCGTCTCCGGCGTCCTCTTCATCCAGGCGCTTCGCGGTCTCTCCAATCCGGAGTCGTCGCGCCAGGGCAACTACCTCGGTATCGCCGGTATGGCGATCGCCATCGTCACGACGCTCGCCGTCGCCGCGCCCGGCTGGGGAAGCTTCGGCCTGATCGTTCTAGGCATCGCCATCGGCGGCGGAATCGGCGCTTTCATCGCCCGCTCCATCGCCATGACGGCGATGCCGCAGCTGGTCGCGGCTTTCCATTCCCTCGTCGGCCTTGCCGCGGTGCTCGTCGCGGCCGCTGCGCTCTACGCGCCGGAAGCCTTCGGCATCGGTAGCCCGGGCGCCATCCACGGGCAGAGCGTTGTCGAGATGTCGCTCGGCGTCGCCATCGGCGCACTCACGTTCACCGGCTCGATCATCGCCTTCCTGAAGCTCGACGGGCGCATGTCGGGCAAGCCGATCCTGCTGCCGAACCGGCACATCATCAACGCCGGCCTCGGCGTGCTTCTGGTCGTGCTGATCGCGGTCTTCTTCTTCAGCGAGAGCGCGATCGTCTTCTGGCTCGTCACGCTGACGGCGCTTGTCCTTGGTGTCCTCCTGATCGTACCGATTGGCGGCGCCGACATGCCGGTCGTCATCTCGATGCTCAACTCATATTCGGGCTGGGCGGCGGCAGGCATCGGCTTCACGCTCGGCAACACGGCGCTCATCATCACCGGCGCGCTCGTCGGTTCCTCGGGCGCGATCCTCTCCTACATCATGTGCAAGGGGATGAACCGCTCGTTCATCTCAGTCATCCTCGGCGGCTTCGGCGGTGAAACCGCCGCGGCTGGCGATGCAGGCGAGCAGAAGCCGGTCAAGCTCGGCTCGTCCGAGGACGCCGCCTACATAATGAAGAACGCGCAGAAGGTCATCATCGTGCCGGGCTACGGCATGGCGGTGGCGCAGGCGCAGCACGCGCTCCGCGAGATGGCCGACAAGCTCAAGGCCGAAGGTGTCGAGGTGAAATACGCCATCCACCCGGTCGCTGGCCGCATGCCCGGCCACATGAATGTGCTCCTTGCCGAAGCCAATGTCCCCTACGATGAGGTGTTCGAGCTGGCGGACATCAACTCCGAGTTCGCGCAGGCCGACGTCGCCTATGTCATCGGCGCCAACGACGTCACCAACCCGGCGGCAGAGGACGACAAGACTTCGCCGATCTACGGCATGCCGGTCTTGCAGGTGTGGAAGGCGGGCACGGTGATGTTCGTCAAGCGGTCGCTGGCGTCGGGCTACGCCGGCATCGACAACCCGCTCTTCTACCGCGACAACACCATGATGCTCCTCGGCGACGCCAAGAAGATGACCGAAGGGATTGTCAAGGCGCTGTAGGCTACCGTGGAAGCTTGGGTTCAGCTGGGTTCAGCACCTTCGTCCTTCTCTGGCTCAACATCGGGGTCTGCTTCTGTGCCTCGCCGATCCAATCTCAACGAGTGCTCCATCGCTTCGACGAGCATGTATGTGTCTTTGTTGCCCAACTCGCGAAGGAATGGGCCGCGACGCAGCGTCTGAATCGCCGACATGAAGCGGTGATTTGCCTTGCGCGCCTTTACGGGATTGTTGCCGCCTGTGGACGCTCGGTAGGCTTCGACGCCTAACTCGTACAGCCAGGGTAAGTCGTCACGCAGGAAACTTGAAAACAGCAACATTCGCAGCGGGTCACCGGGCCGCAGTTCGAGAATGTGGGACATTTCCTCGAGCATCATCGGGTGAACCCGTGCTCGCCGTCGACGATATCGCGGGCCGTCCTCTAAGAGCCGATCCGGGAAGTTGTTGAGTCGGATGAATCGGATGTGATGCCCTTTGCGGGTGTTTGATTCGCGAAGGAGCGGCCGATGTGGACACCCGAACAGCGCCGCGCGGCCGACCGACCTGGCCTGCGCTATCCGAGCGATCT
>JAYTZZ010000194.1:0-3352 GCA_043741595.1 Hyphomicrobiales bacterium
GCATGCCTTGGTCCGGGTGGCCGGCATCGAGGGAGGAGATGGGTCGTACTCGACGGCAAGCTGAATAGCTTGCGCAATTCGGGCCCAGCAAGTTCGGCCACGAAGCAGAAGGCGAAATCAATCCCTGAGGATACACCGCCCGCCGTGAAGACATTGCCGTCGCGGACGATGCGCCCCTTTCTGTGAGAGGCTTACACAGAATCTTACACATATTATCGAGTTGTCGAAGTTTCACCAATGATATCAATGTGATATGAAATCTCCAAAGGGACTTAAAATCCCTTGGAGGTAACTCCGTCCCGGTTCGACCCCGGGCGTCCGCACCACTGCGCATTCACGCTTGATGGTCCGACCGAGTTATTTGTATCGCCAGGTGTATGATTTCGGACTCCTAGAAAAAGCTCATTTTGCTTGAATAATTCGCGCTCGGGTCTATATCAACGCTACGTCATGCGCCGACCGAAGAATCGCGATTTTCTGCAGGTCTTCACCGGCAATACTCAGAACTATCTTTCGAAAATCTGAGAGTGATGCGCGCGGGTTCGCCCGGCAAGACGCATCCGTGGCGTGCAGGAGGCCCAAGGAGCCTGAAGACGATGACCCGGTACAGATTCAAGATCGGCGAAACTATTACGTTCCAGAGCTCGATGCGAAATCGTTCTGCGGCGACGGGCGAGTATCAGGTCATCGCTCTGCGCCCGAGCGACGAGGGCGAGCCTTCGTACCGCATCAAGAGCGAGCTTGAGCGCCATGAGCGCATCGCCCGCGAGAGCGAGTTGAAATGGACCAACTAGGTTCCGCCCGCGCGTTATACAGCCGCAAGAGCCGCCCCGCCGTCGGTGGGCCGGTGATGACGGCCGTGCCCGATCTCAAGCGCAATCCGGTAGCTTTCACCGCCGTCGATGACGAGGGCAGCCATTCCATCTCGGCGGAGCGCGGCAAGAACGGCAAAGTCTGGCTCACGTGCCAATGCGTGGCTAGTGCCGCCGATGGCTGGTGCCGGCATCGCCTCGATCTTCTGTGCTTTCGCTATGACGCTGTCCCTGGCGCCGACGCAACGACGCGTCAGGCGTTCGAGCAGATCGTCACCGGCACGTCGTTGTTCAACGCCGGACGGGATGCCGATCGCGCGCTCATCGCCTTCAGCGAATGCCTCAAGATCTTCGACGCCCGCCGGCCGACGCCGGTCGTTGGCCCTGACTTGTCGAAGTTCACCGACCTTGTTTCCGATCTTGCCGCTTGTGCCAGCGAGCTGGAAGATGCATTAGGCACGCTCCGCCGGCTTCTCGAGCGAGCCTGATCCCTCATCTCAACGCCATAAAGGACGCCATTTCGTGCAAATCATGGTTCGCGACAACAACGTCGATCAGGCGTTGAAGGTTCTCAAGAAGAAGATGCAACGCGAGGGGATCTTTCGCGAGCTGAAGCGCAAGGCGTTCTACGAGAAGCCCTCGGAGCGTAAGGCGCGCGAGAAGGGCGAAGCGATCCGTCGCGGACGTAAGATGGCCCGCAAGCGCGCCCAGCGCGAAGGCCTGTTGCCGATGCCGAAGAAGCCACTCGATACGCGTGGCGCCGGTGGCCGCGGCGGTTCACGTGGCGCAGGACCCCGCCCCACCGGGGCGTAGCTCCAGGCTCATCTGCCAACTTGACGTGCATTGTGTCCTGCGGCTTTCTGGACGCATGACCCTCACCACCTGGTTCGCCTTCCTCCTCGCTTCCACGGTCCTCCTTCTCATTCCGGGGCCGACGGTGCTGCTGGTCGTCAGCTACGCGCTGACTCAGGGGCGCAAGGTCGCCGTCGCCATGGCGGCGGGCGTCGCGCTCGGCGATTTTACCGCCATGACGTTGTCGCTCGCCGGTCTCGGCGCGTTGCTCCTCGCCTCAGCGAGTCTGTTCACGGCGCTGAAGTGGATCGGTGCCGCCTACCTCGTCTATCTCGGCATCAGGCTGTGGCGGGCAAAGCCTGTATTGCCGGACGTGACGGCGGCAACCTCTCACGACGCGCGCGGTATCTTTCTGCATTCCTTTGCCGTAACGGCGCTCAACCCGAAGAGCATCGCCTTCTTCGTGGCCTTCGTGCCGCAGTTCATCGATCACGCGCAGTCGTTGCTGCCGCAGTTCGTCATCCTCGAGGCGACCTTCGTTGCGCTTGCCACCATCAATGCGCTCGCCTATGCACTCGCCGCCGACAAACTTCGCGGTCGTATACGCAAGCCGCGGGTTCTTACTTGGATGAACCGGGCAGGGGCCACGTGCCTGGTGGGCATGGGCGCGGCCACCGCCGCCATCGGACGCGGCTAGGCTCTTTCGACGCTCATTCACAGGCGGTCATGCGCCTGTCACAGACTGGTGCATCTCTCCGCAAAAGGCATGCGCCGGAGAGATCGCGTGGAGGTTGCAGGCAGCGGTCCTAGCTTTGAAATCCAAAACGTCCGGGAGCCTGCTGGCGCAGGGCGTCCTTCCCGGTCTCGTATTGGCGTTCAGGTTCCACGCTGACGGTCGCGCCGAGGAGCTGCCGGCCGACAGGCCGGTTGATCTCTCCACCGGCGACGGAAGCTGGCTCTGGCTTCATTTCAATCTGGCCGACAAGCGCGCGTGGCAGTGGATCGCTTCCTCGGCCGGCGTGCCTCAGGCGGCTCGGATACTCCTCGTCGCACTTCACGACCACCAGCAGCTCTACGCGACGGCGGACTGCGTTTACGGCGTCTTCTCCGACCTGGTCCGCGATCTCGATCGAACGCTCGATCAAACCGGCCACTTGAACTTTGCCATGACCGAACGGTTGGTCGTCACCGGCCGCCGCCAGTCACTGCAGGCGGTCGAGGCAACGCGCCTTGCGCTCCTAGCCGGGCGGCGGCGCCGAATGGGGCGGCTCTGATTGAAGGGATTGTTGGCGAAGTCGCGTCCGCCATCGACCGCCTGCTTGAGGATCTGGCCAAGGAGCTCGACAACATCGAAGACGTCCTGCTCATCGAGGCGGTGGCCGACGAACGGCGCAGGCTTGGGCGCGTGCGCCGAACCGGGGTTCACCTGCATCGCCAGCTTGCCGGCCTCCGCACGTTGCTCGATCGCTTCGATACATCGGAGGACGAGGTCACCATCAGGCCCGCGATCATGCTGGCGACCGATCGCTTCGCGCAGCGCCTCGACGGCCTCGATCAGGAAGTCATCGCGCTTCAGGAGCGGGCTCGGCTGCTCTCCGAGGAGATCGGCGCGCGGCTCTCGGAGGAGAACGCGCGGAGCCTCAATGCGCTCGCGATCCTCACCACGCTCTTCCTGCCGGCGACGCTGGTCACCGGTATTTTCGGCATGAATACCGCGGCGTTGCCGTTCACCGAGACTCCCGGAGGTT
>JAYTZZ010000195.1:0-17362 GCA_043741595.1 Hyphomicrobiales bacterium
GCGTCGTGTATTTCACGATTCTTCGGCACATCTGGAATCCTCAGGGGCTCGACTGGCTGGCCGACACGCTCCTGCACTATGTCATGCCGGTCGCGTACGTTTTGTTCTGGCTCTCGGTAGCGCCAAAAACGGGCCTTGGCCTTCGCCACGTCTGGCTCTGGCTCGCCTTTCCGGTTCTGTACACCGGCTACTCACTCGTCCGCGGCGCGGCGACGGGTTTTTACCCCTACCCATTCATTGATGTGGGTACGCTCGGCTACGCAGCCGTGTTTCGTAACGCCGCTTTGCTCACGATCTGCTTTGCGGCGCTTGGCGCTGCCGTGGTGGGAACGATCCGGATTGTCAGCCGAGCTGACTAGCCGCCTGGGTTCATTGCCTTCAGCGCGTTAATCTTCATGCCGCCCGGCATGAGCATGTCGCCGGGCTGCATTCCCTCGGAGCACTCACCCATCCATGTGGCGTTCTGGGTCATGACCGAATGCTTGGGGAGCTTTGGAGGGCCTCCCTCCATGTCGCTCGTTATGTTCATTGAATAACTGGACTGGAAATCACCGGCGATCACCACGTGCGACTTCGTTTTCATCCCGCCGATATCGCAGGCCGAGTCAATTATCGTCTGGTCGCCGGTCTTGCTTTGAGAGAGAGTCTGGCACTGGCCGCCGGCCATCGCCATGCCGCTTTGCATAAGAGCTTTGTCGGCAGCCGCGTCGAGGCAGATCTCCATCGTGATGTTGGGCGCGGCGCCCGCGGTTTCGGGCTTGATCTCAATTTTCCATTGGCCGGGCTTGCGCGCAGGTATCTCGAAGGTATCGGCGAGGGCGGGTAGGGCGATTGAAACGGTCAGAAGCGAGAGCGCGATCGGCGCAAAACGCATAATGATGTCCTCCTCAATTTTCCGCCCGCCCGGAGCCCATTCTGGCAAGGGCGCGTGATAGGCGCTACGCCTTTCTCCATGACCAGCACGATTCGCATCCTCGGCGTTGATCCGGGCCTCCGCCGCACGGGATGGGGAATGGTGGCTGTGCAGGGGAATTTGCTGACGTTCCTTGGCGCCGGCACTGTGAAGGCTCCGCTCGACGGTGAATTGGCGGATCGGCTCGCCATCTTGCATGCGGCGCTCACCGAGGTCGTGCGCGAATGGACGCCGGACGAGGCCGCGGTCGAGCAGACCTTCGTCAATCGTGACGCCGTCGCCACGCTCAAGCTCGGTCAGGCGCGGGGCATTGCTCTTCTTGTGCCGGCGCAGGCGGGCCTCAGCGTGGCCGAGTACGCTCCGAACGCCGTGAAGAAAGCGATCGTCGGCGCTGGCCATGCCGAGAAGGTGCAAATCCGGGCGATGGTGCGGGTGCTCTTGCCACGCGCAGAGTTCGATACCGACGATGCCGCAGACGCGTTGGCCGTCGCGATTTGCCACGCGCACCATCGGCAATGGGCGCGGACACTTGCCAAGGTGAGCTAGCACGACAGTTGCTGAACCGGCGAAATCGATCCGTTTTGCGGTACCGCTGCCCGTGGTAACAAGCCAGCCATGATCGGCAAGCTTCGCGGCATCATCGATTCTTATGGGGAAGACTGGGTCATCCTGGACGTTTCGGGGGTCGGCTATCAGGTCTTCTGCTCCGCGCGGACGCTCCAAGCGCTACCGCAGATCGGCGAGATGGCGACGTTTTCGATCGACACTTACGTTCGCGAGGACATGATCCGGCTCTACGGCTTCGCCAGCGAGCTCGAACGCGAATGGTTCCGTCTTTTGCAGACCGTGCAGGGGGTCGGCGCACGCGTGGCGCTTGCCGTGCTCGGCACGCTGAAGCCTGGCGATCTCGCGACGGCGATCGCACTGCAAGACAAGGCAGCGCTGACACGTTCGCCCGGCGTCGGCAAGAAGGTCGCCGAGCGCATTGTCGCGGAACTTCGTGACAAGGCGCCCGCGTATTCCAACGTCGATCCCGCGCTCATTCATTTACAGACCGATCTCGCCGAGCGGCGCGCGCCGCGGCCGGTCGCCGACGCAGTCTCGGCTCTCGTCAATCTCGGTTACGCGCAGGTGCAGGCAAGCACGGCGGTGGCGGCGGCCTCACGCTCGGCGGGTGAGGCGGCAACTGCCGAGCAACTCATCCGGCTTGGCTTGAAAGAGCTGGCGCGATGACCCGCGTGGTCGCTCCCGAGGTGCGTCCCGACGATGCGCCGGATTCCTCGCTGCGGCCGCAGCTGCTTTCCGAATTCGTCGGTCAGGCGCAAGCCTGCGCCAACCTCAAGGTCTTCATCGATGCGGCGCGGGCTCGCAAGGAGGCGCTCGATCACGTCCTCTTCGTCGGCCCGCCGGGACTCGGCAAGACGACGCTGGCGCAGATCGTCTCGCGCGAGCTTGGCGTCAATTTCCGCTCGACCTCTGGGCCTGTAATTGCCAAGGCGGGAGACTTGGCCGCGCTCCTCACGAACCTCGAAGAACGAGATGTGCTTTTCATCGACGAGATCCATCGCCTGTCGCCTGCGGTGGAGGAGATTCTCTACCCCGCGCTGGAGGATTTTCGCCTCGATCTCATCATCGGCGAGGGGCCGGCCGCGCGTTCAGTCAAGATCGAGCTTGCGCCTTTTACCCTGATCGGCGCGACCACGCGCCTCGGGTTGCTCACGACGCCGCTCCGCGATCGCTTCGGCATTCCGATCCGACTTAACTTCTACGAGGTGGCGGAGCTGGAGCATATCGTGCGGCGTGGTGCACGCATACTGGGCGTCGAACTCACCGCTGACGGCTCAACCGAGATCGCAAGGCGTTCGCGCGGTACGCCGCGGATCGCGACGCGGCTCCTGCGGCGCGTTCGAGATTTCGCTTCGGCCGATGGTACGCGGGCCATCGATGCGAAAAGCGCCGATCGCGCGCTGCAGCGCCTGGAAGTTGACGCCATGGGCTTCGACGCCCTCGACCGGCGCTACATGCGCCTCATCGCCGAGAGCTTTGGCGGTGGGCCGGTCGGTATCGAGACGATCGCGGCGGCATTGTCGGAGCCGCGTGACGCGATCGAGGAGATCGTCGAGCCATTCTTGATCCAGCAGGGGTTCGTTCAACGCACGCCGCGCGGACGCTTGCTCACCGGCCGCGCATTCGGGCACCTCGGTTTGGACGCGCCAGCGCAGGCAACGGTGCAGATGCCGCTGTTCTCGACACCGGACGAGGAGGCATGAGCGGTCCCGGCTGGCCCGATCTCTCCGGCCGCCTGGAAGGCAGCCGCCACATCCTGCCGGTGCGCATCTATTTCGAGGACACGGATTTTTCCGGTGTCGTCTATCACGGCAGCTATGTGCGCTTCATGGAACGCGGGCGGACTGACTACCTACGTCTTCTCGGTGTCGGCCACGACGCCCTCGACAAGGGCGAACACGGCGAGCCGCTGGCATTCGCGGTGCGGCGGATGACGATCGAATTCCTTAAGCCGGCACGTATCGACGATGTCATCGAGATCGAAACCGGTGTCGGCGAATTAGCCGGCGCGCGGATCGTCCTCGCCCAGACCGTACGACGAGGGGCCGAATTGCTGGTCACCGCCGATGTGACCGTTGTTCTGATCAACGCCGCTGGACAGCCTCGCCGCATCCCGGGAGCAGTGCGCGAACGGCTCTCCGGCGGGGTCGTTAGTTAACCCATCGTTAACTCTGCCAGCCTTAGGACTGCTTGGGTTTCTGACGGTCGGCTGGGCGCAGACGCCCTCATTTTGACAGATTCCCAAGCGACAGAACGGGACTGAAACGGAAGCCCGGCCAACGACTTGCAGGGTTCACGTGCGGCCGACACACCGCTCGTGCCGCGCGCGTCTCGCCTAAGCGGGTGAGAAACAGCCGAGGGGCAGGATTCCATGGAAGACGCGGTGACCGACGTAGTCCTTGCCGTGCCCAGCGGCGAAATCTCGCTGCTCTCCCTCTTCTTCCAATCCCACATCGTTGTGAAGGTCGTCATCATCGGGCTTCTGCTCGCGTCGGTGTGGAGTTGGGCGATCATCGTCGACAAGGCGTTTCTCTACCGGCGCGTTCGCAAGCAGATGGAGCGCTTCGAGAAAGTGTTCTGGTCGGGGCAATCGCTTGAAGAACTCTACCGCTCGCTTTCCGGTCGTACGCCGACGGCGATGGCTTCGGTCTTCGTCGCGGCTATGCGCGAGTGGAAGCGGAGTTTCGAGGCGGGCGCGCGGTCACCACTTGGATTGCAGACACGTATCGATAAGGTGCTCGACGTCACGATCGACCGCGAGACCGAACGGCTGGAGCGGAGCCTCCTGTTCCTTGCGACTGTCGGCTCGTCGGCGCCGTTCATCGGCCTCTTCGGGACGGTTTGGGGCATTATGACGAGCTTCCAGGCGATCGCGGCATCCAAGAACACCGCGCTCGCGGTCGTCGCGCCCGGCATCGCCGAGGCGCTCCTGGCAACAGCGCTGGGGCTGCTCGCCGCCATCCCCGCGGTCATCGCCTACAACAAGCTGTCGAACGACGCCGGCAAGATCAGCCAGCGGCTCGAAGGTTTCGCGGACGAGTTCGCCGCGATCCTGTCGCGTCAGGTCGACGAGCGGGCGAGCTAGCCATGGCATCGCCGGTCGGGGCAGGGGGCGGACGGCACAAGCACCGCCGCCGGCGTGCCAAGCCGATGAGCGACATCAATGTGACGCCGTTCGTGGATGTCATGCTCGTGTTGCTGATTGTGTTCATGGTGACCGCGCCGCTGCTCTCGGCGGGTGTGCCGGTCGACCTGCCGGAGGCCCAGGCGAAGCCACTGGCTCTGGAGAAGGAGCCGATCACCGTCACAATCGATACGACGGGCAAGGTCTTCATCAAGGACGAGGAGATCGATATTGACCAACTCATTCCGAAGCTTACCGCGCTCGCTGTAAACGGACTCGACGAGCGCATCTACGTGCGTGGCGATAAGGAAGCGAGCTACGGCACGATCATGCGCGTCATGGGGACCATCAACGGTGCCGGCTTTCGCCGCATCGGCCTCGTCGCGCTGAAAGAACCGGACAGTTAGCGGGTCCATGCGTAGCGGGATCGCAGTCTCGGTAATTGCCCACGCGGCGTTGATTGCGTGGGGCGTCTTCTCGTTGCCTTCGCCGTCGGCGCTCGACACCAGCAACATCGAGCAGATCCCCGTCGACTTCATCGAGATCGGCGACCTCACCCAGATGAACAAAGGCGTCAAGACCGCGGCGCTGGTGGAGGAGGTCGCTGTGCCCCCGCCGGCGAAGAAGCCGGTGGAAGAACTGCCGCCGCTGCCGAAGCCCGCGCCGAAACCAGAGCCAGTGCCGGAACCTCCGCAGCCGCCACCACCGGCGCCCGTGCCGCCGCAGCCGCCCGAACCAGAACCTGACCCAACTCCGCCAGCGCCAGCCGAAGCGGCGCCGTCACCTCCCGCGCCGACGCCCGAGCCAGAGGCACCTCCGCCACCGGAGAAGACGGCGGTGGCCGAGCAAAAGGACGTGCCGACACCGCGGCTGCGCCCTGACCGGCCAAAGCCGAAGGTTGCGCCGAAGACTGACGACACGGTGGACATGGATCAAATCACCGCGCTCCTCGACAAACGCAAACTGGAGCAGATGGCGGCTGCTGAGCCGACTGAGCAGGAGCAGCAACCGACCCTTGGATCGCCAACGGCGACGACAACAACCGCGAAGATGACCGTGAATGAACTTGACGCGCTCCGGGCGCGACTCGCCGAATGCTGGAGCCCGCCGCTCGGCTGGACCGATCCTTCGGAAGTTCGCGTCGTTCTGATGCTGTCGCTGAACGCCGACGGATCCGTGAGCGGTGTGCCTGCTGTTCTAGAATCGCCGCAAGGGCAGTATTCCAATGCGGCGCCTGAAAGTGCGCTCCGCGCCGTCCGCCGGTGCGCGCCGTACAATCTGCCGGCGGAAAAGTATGATGCCTGGAAGCAGGTAAAGGTCACCTTCGACCCGAGAGAAATGGGCGGCGCCTAGCATGTCATTGGGATATATGAAGAAATCGGCGATGAGGCCAGCTGTCCGGTTGGTCGCGTCGGCCCTCTTGCTGGCTGCGCTCGCTGTTCCCGCGTCGGCGCTTATCGAGATCGACATTACCCGCGGCAACATCGAGCCGCTGCCGATTGCAATCCCGAATTTTGCTGGAGCCGGTGCTGATGCCCAGCTCGGCGTCGATGTCGCCGCCGTTATTACCTCCGACTTGAAACGCTCAGGTCTCTTCCAGCCGCTCGACCCGGCGACCTTCACCCAGCCGAACATCGGGCCGAACGACACTCCGCGCTTCGCAGACTGGAAGGTGTTGGCTGCGCAAGCGCTCGTCACCGGCGGCGTCACGCGCCAGCCCGACGGAAGGCTGCGCGCCGACTTCCACCTCTGGGATGTCTTCGCCGCCCAGCAGATGTCGGGCCAGCAATTTTTCACCAGCCCCGAAAACTGGCGGCGCGTGGCGCACATCATCGCTGACGCGATTTATGAGCGGCTGACGGGCGAGAAGGGCTACTTCGATTCCCGGATCGTGTTCGTTGACGAAAGCGGGCCGAAGGACAAACGCGTCAAGCGTCTGGCGATCATGGATCAGGACGGCGCCGGCGTGAAATATCTGACGAAGGGCACCGACCTCGAGCTGACGCCGCGCTTCAGTCCGTCGAGCCAGGAGATCACCTACATCGCCTATCCGGGCGGCAACCAGCCGAAGGTTTATCTCCTCAACATCGAGACGCAGCAGCGTGAGCCGGTCGGCGATTTTCCCGGTATGACGTTCGCGCCGCGCTTCTCGCCCGATGGGCAGAAGGTGATTATGAGCCTGCAGCCGCGGGGCAACGCCAACATCTTCACCCTCGACCTCCGCTCGAAGCGGACGACCCGGCTTACCGACGACGCGGCGATCGACACCAGCCCGTCTTACGCGCCCGACGGCAAGCAGATCGTGTTCGAGTCGGATCGCGGCGGCCAGCCGCAGCTCTACGTGATGAACGCCGACGGTTCCAACCCGCATCGTATTTCCTTCGGCACCGGCTCCTACGGAACACCAGTATGGTCACCACGCGGGGACCTCATCGCCTTCACACGGCGAAACGGCGGTCAGTTCGCGATCGGCGTCATCAAGCCGGACGGTTCAGGCGAGCGCATCCTGACAGAAGGATTCCACAACGAAGGCCCTACGTGGTCGCCGAACGGAAGGGTGATCATGTTCTTCCGGAATACGCCGGGCGCTAACGGCGGACCGCAGCTCTGGACGATCGATCTCACCGGTTACGGAGAGTATCGCGTGCCGACGCCCGCGTTCGCCTCAGACCCGGCCTGGTCGCCGCTCCTCAACTGACTTGCCCTATGGAATCGCGAAGATTAGCCTCCCCACGGGTAGGGAGGCGCGGTCCGGTGATTTGCCGGCCGATCATGGGACGATCGAAGCGCCGGAATCTCGGTGAGACGTTAACCACCTTCCTGAACTGCCGCTTAACCATCGGGCGGTTAGACCAAGCCAAGTCCGGCATGGTGGATGAGGAGTTACCCGCAATGCTCAATTATCGAAGTTTTTCGCGGAGAGCCGGCATGGTGGCGGCCTTGTCCGCGCTTGTCCTCCTGGCTGCATGCGCCAAGAATCCGGGCAGCGAACCGGGTGGCCTCGGGCTTGGCATGAACGCCAGCGAGGGTGCAGCGACCCCGGGCTCGAGCCAGGACTTCGTCGTCAATGTCGGCGACCGGGTCTTTTTCGAGACCGATTCGACCGAGCTGACCGCGCAGTCGCGGACCACTCTCGATCGCCAGGCGCAGTGGCTGAACCAGTATTCCCGCTATGCCTTCACCATCGAGGGCCATGCCGACGAACGTGGCACGCGCGAGTACAATATCGCGCTGGGCGCGCGCCGCGCCACTACGGTGCAGGACTATCTCACTTCGCGCGGCATCGCGGCCAATCGCATGCGGACCATCTCTTACGGCAAGGAACGGCCGGTGGCGGTTTGCGACGACATCTCCTGCTGGTCGCAGAACCGGCGCGCGGTCACGGTCATCAACAACGCCGGAACCTGATAGGCACTTCCAATACGGGGCGTACCGAGCGGCGGCCGAGTGGCCGCCGCTTCCTTTTGATCGCCCCAATTTGGCCGAACTGGGCTGTCGTATGGTAAGGAACACCCTTCCGGCCTACAGGATTCCTGATGTTCACCCGCTCACCGAACGTGCCCAAATCGCTGCTGGCGGCGGCGACCGCTCTTTTCCTGATCAGTGCGGCGCCGTCTGCTGAAGCCGCTTGGCCGTTCAACCGGGGCAAGGCACCCGCGGCACCGACAGAGGCGCCCGTTGTTATGGTTCAGGCCGATGCCGATCGTTTCAATCGCCTCGAAGCGCAAATGCGCACCCTGACCGGCCAGATCGAAGAGCTGACCTTCCAGTTGAAGACGATGCAGGACCAGCTTAAGCGCTTGCAAGAGGACTCTGACTTCCGCTTTCGCGAGCTCGAAGGCGGGACGGCTGCAGCCAAGAGCGCACCGGCCGTGAACGACGAGCCTGCCGCGCAAGCCGCCGAGGCAAAGCCACTTCCGGCGGAACAGTTGCCAGCCGCAGCTGCCGAAGCGTTGCCGCCGGCGGATGGCGCCGTGGCGGTAGGCGAGCCTCCGAAGCCGCTCGGCACACTTACACTCGATGCGCCGCTGCCAGCAGAGCCGCCGCTTGACTTGTCGTCGCTGGCCAATGGCGCCGACGGGGCCCCCGCGCTGGCGCCGGGTGGCGATGGTGTGGCCGTGGCGTCTATCACGCCCACAGGCAACCCGCGCGCGGACTACGATCAAGCGTACAAACTGATCAACGCGGGCCGGTACGATCTCGCCGAGGCCGGCTTCCGGCAGTTTCTGGCGACCTATCCGAAGGACGAACTCGCGCCGGACGCGCAATATTGGCTTGGCGAGAGTCTCTACAATCACGGCGACTACGCGGCCGCGGCCGAAGAATTCAAAAACGGCTACACCAAGTATCCGAAAGCGAAACGCGCGCCAGACACGCTGTTGAAACTGGGCCTCTCGCTTGCTGGCCTCGGCTTCCGCGATGATGCCTGCAAGATGTATGCGGTGGCGCTGAGCAAGTATCCGCAGATGGCCAATGGCCTCCGCCAGCGGGTCAAGACCGAACAAGCCAGTGCCGCTTGCTGAGGCGCCACTTGCCGACGATGAACTCGAAGAGCTCTTTGCACCGCTCGCCGAAGCCTCACTGATCGCGCTGGCCGTTTCCGGTGGCGCGGATTCACTCGCGCTGCTTGACGCGGTCGACCGCTGGCGTCGTCGGCCGCGACGCCCAAGAGTCGTTGTCCTCACCGTCGATCATCGTCTGCGCCGCGGGTCTGGAGCCGAGGCGGTTGCCGTCGCGAAGATTGCCCGTGCCCGCGGCATGACGGCGCGCGTGCTGGCGTGGAAAGGCCCACGCCCAAAATCCGACATCGAGGGTGCGGCGCGGGCGGGGCGCTACCGGCTTCTCATCGATGCATGCCGCGAGGAAGGGGCTACCCATCTCGTCCTCGCCCACCACCGCGACGATCTCGCCGAGACCTTCCTCCTGCGCTTGCGGCGTGGTGCGGGCGTGTTCGGCCTTGCCGCCATGCGGCCCATCCTCGCAGTCGGCGACGTCACGATTGTCCGGCCGCTGCTCAGCGTTCCGCGAAGGCGCCTGGCGGCGACGACTGCAGCCGCAAAATTCAGACCGGTCGACGATCCGATGAATGCCGATTCGCGGTTCGATCGCGCACGGGTGCGGCGTCTCTTTCCGATGCTGGCGAGCGAAGGTCTTTATGGCATGTCGCTGGCCGCCGCTGCACTTCGTCTCGCCGATGCTGCTGATGCGATCGACGCGGTGGCGACGGCGCTCATCAGTGACGCAGTGACGACCGACGTCGTTGCTGTCGCATGGCTGGACGTCGCGGCCTTTGCGAAAGCTTCGGTGGAAGTTCGCATGCGTGCCCTGACACGGCTACTTCTCGCCGTTGGTGGCGATGACTATCCGCCGCGCCACGAAAGACTTGCTGCGCTCTGCGATGCGATCCTTGGTCACGCCGACGGAGGGCGGTTCAAACGCACGCTTGCCGGTACCGTTGTCGAGTGGCGGGATGGACGGTTTGCTTTCTACCGGGAGGGCGGTCGCCTCGGCCTGCCAACGGTAAAAGTCAAAGCCGGCTTTGCCGGCACCTGGGATCATCGCTTTGCGGTTGCGGTCGGGAAGGGGGTTCCCGTTGGGTTGACACTCGGCCCCCTTGGCGAGGCAGGACGCCGGGAGATCGGCGCCGTCTCGGGCACTCGTCCGGTGGGTGCACTCGCCGCCCTCCCGGCTCTCCGACGGCGGGGCAAGGTTGTGGCCGTGCCTTCGCTTTCAGCGGGGGAAGCCTTCCCGGTAACGGTCCGGCCTATCTTGTTGGACAGGCTCCGCCGCCCGCCGCTCTTTCCTGACCTCGCCTCCGGGCGCTAGACGCTGTTCACCTTCTGCCGATCCAGCGGCTTTTGCCGCATTCCGGTCGTGATACGGTGACAAATGTCTTTTTATTGGCTTCGTAACGTCGAACACCTATCTTAACGAAAGCTCAGCCTGAGACGGGTGTTGGCGGTTCCCTCCCAGCCGCCCCCTGAGGGACAAGATGAACGCGAATTTCCGGAATTTCGCTCTTTGGGTGATCATTGGCCTAGTCCTGATTGCCCTCTTCAACCTTTTCCAGAATACCGGCCAGCGCGCCGCCGGCCATGACATCGCGTACTCGCAATTCATCAGCGACGTCGATCAGGGCCGCGTGCGTAGCGTCGTCATTTCGGGTCAGCAGATCGGCGGCGCTTATTCCGACGGCTCGACCTTTCAGACTTTCGCGCCGGAAGACCCCGATCTCGTCAAGCGCCTCGAGGAGCGTGGCGTGTCGATTGCGGCGAAACCAGCGACCGAGGGCGGCCAGTCGCTCCTCGGCATGCTGATCTCATGGTTCCCGATGTTCCTGATCCTGGCGGTATGGATCTTCTTCATGCGCCAGATGCAAGGGACAGGCGGGAAGGCGCTCGGATTCGGTAAGTCGAAGGCGAAGCTTCTGACCGAGGCTCACGGCCGCGTGACGTTTGAGGACGTGGCCGGCGTCGATGAGGCCAAGGAAGACCTGCAGGAGATCGTCGAGTTCTTGCGCGATCCGCAGAAGTTCCAGCGTCTTGGTGGCCGCATTCCGCGCGGTGTTCTGCTCGTTGGACCGCCGGGCACTGGCAAGACCTTGCTTGCCCGCGCGATCGCCGGCGAGGCGAACGTGCCGTTCTTCACGATCTCCGGTTCCGACTTCGTCGAGATGTTCGTTGGCGTTGGCGCGTCGCGTGTTCGCGACATGTTTGAACAGGCGAAGAAGAACGCCCCGTGCATCATCTTCATCGACGAAATCGACGCGGTCGGTCGTCATAGAGGTGCTGGCCTCGGTGGCGGCAACGACGAGCGCGAGCAGACGCTGAACCAGTTGCTTGTCGAGATGGACGGCTTCGAATCGAACGAGGGCGTCATCCTGATCGCCGCTACCAACCGCCCGGACGTGCTTGATCCCGCGCTGCTGCGGCCAGGCCGCTTCGACCGCCAGGTCGTGGTGCCGAACCCGGACGTCGTCGGCCGCGAGCGCATTCTGAAGGTACACGTGCGCAAGGTTCCGCTGTCGCCTGACGTCGATCTGAAGGTGATTGCGCGCGGCACGCCGGGCTTCTCCGGCGCCGACCTGATGAACCTCGTCAACGAGGCGGCGCTGTTGGCCGCACGGCGCGGCAAGCGTCTGGTCACGATGGCCGAGTTCGAGGACGCCAAGGATAAGGTCATGATGGGCGCGGAACGGCGTACGCTCGTTATGACCGAGGACGAAAAGCGGCTGACCGCTTACCACGAGGCGGGTCACGCCATCGTCGCGTTGCACGTTGCGGCGACCGATCCGGTGCATAAGGCGACGATCATTCCGCGCGGCCGTGCTCTCGGCATGGTCATGCAATTGCCCGAGCGCGACAAGCTGTCGATGAGCGTAGAGCAGATGACCTCGCGTCTTGCCATCATGATGGGCGGGCGGGTTGCCGAGGAAATGACTTTCGGCAAGGAAAAGGTTACGTCTGGCGCAGCGTCCGATATAGAACAGGCGACACGGCTGGCGCGCATGATGGTGACCCGCTGGGGCCTCTCGGAAGAGCTCGGCACGGTCTCCTACGGCGAGAATCAGGAAGAGGTGTTCCTCGGTCATTCGGTTTCGCGTCAGCAAAATGTTTCCGAGCAGACCGCCCAGAAGATCGATGCTGAAATCCGGCGGCTGGTCGAGGAGGGGCTGCAGGAAGCGCGTATCATCCTGACCACCAACCGTCACGAGTTGGAGGCACTCGCGCAGGGCTTGCTCGAGTACGAGACGCTGTCGGGCGACGAGATCAAGGGCCTGTTGGCCGGCAAGCCGCCGGTGCGCGAGACGCCGGAAGAGGCGGCGGCGAGCAAGTCGTCGGCGGTGCCGCTTACTAAGGGAAAAGCGCGGCGTCCGCCGGGCGAGCCTGAAGCTGGCCTGGAGCCGCAACCGCAGTCCTGACCATCAGGGACCAAATTGCGATTTTGAGAAACGGCGGGATTTTCCCGCCGTTTTCCTTTTTAGCGTCGGCGCGCGCCGCCTCGGCGTGTGTATTCGCACAGCAACCCCCCTTACGTTGCTTTGCCTCCTTGAGATCTCGAACCAAATTTACTTTTCGTTAAGGTAGATGATTGTGGTTAAACAACGTAGTTAAGCCGCCCTTAAGAATTGTCCGCCACAGTCCTTTACATTGCCCGCTGCCGGCCGAAGTCCGCGCGTGTACAGGGGCCACCAGGAAAGGACTGCGTTATGGGCCGTTCGAAAATTTCCGCGCTCATCGGAGCGGCGCTCTTCCTCCTGCCGACCGCCGGCGCGTTCGCGGCAGACATTCCCGAGATTCCGCAGCCCGCTCAATTCGCGGGCAACTGGTATCTCAAGGGCTATATCGGCATAGCCAATCAGCACTTCGCCGGGCTCGATCACCCCGCTTTCGCTACACCCGTTTTCTTCGAATGGGTCAATCAGGGTCAATTCGCCGCCGTCCCGCTTTTCGGCGTTGGTATCGGCTGGCGTCATAGCGATCACGTCCGTTTCGATCTGACCGGTGAGTACCGCAGCCAGTCTTCGTTCAGCGCGCTCGACCACTATGATAGCGTCGATCCGTCGACCAACACTGGCACCCCGGGCGTCGACTTCGGCAACAACTACTACACCGGCAAGAAGTCGGAGCTTCTGTTCCTTGCCAACGCCTACTACGACTTCAGCGATTGGCACGGCCTGACGCCTTACGTGGGCGCTGGCATCGGTGCCTCGTACAACATCATCTCCGACTTCCTCGACTCGAATTTAACGGTGGGTGGCGGTGGGTTTGCGCCGACCGGGTACAAGCTCTCGTTCGCGTGGGCGCTCCACGCCGGCGCCAGCATGCAGCTCAGCAACAACCTGTCGCTCGACTTCGGCTACAGCTTCGTCCACCTCGGCGACGCGCAGACTGGTCCGTTTCAAAATCAGAACGGTGTGACCGGGTGTATCGCGGTGCCGGGCACGTGCGTGCCGATGAACTTCCGCGGTATTTACTCCCACGACTTCAAGGTCGGCGTCCGCTACGCCTTCGGCGGCTCGGGCACCTCCTATTATCCGCCAGTCGTAAAGTACTAGTCTCCTTACTCCGCACGCGGCGCCGCCTGTGTCCCGAAAGGGCAGGCGGCGTTTACTTTTCGGCGGTGTTGTCGAGCACCCCCAATTGACTCGCGATCTCGCCTCGCGTATTTGCCGCAGCGGGACACCTTCCCCCAACGGAAGGCTTTCTATCTGAGAGGATAGACGCGATGACGACGGCACCCGCCTTGCCTGTTCGCAGGCCAAATAACCCCAATTTCTCGTCTGGACCTTGCGCCAAACGCCCCGGCTGGTCGCTGGACACGTTGAAGAACGCTGCCCTTGGCCGTTCTCACCGCGCCAAGATTGGCAAGCAGAAGCTCAAGCAGGCGATCGACCTCACGCGCGAGATCCTGGAAGTGCCGGCCGACTACCTGATCGGCATCGTCCCGGCCTCCGACACCGGCGCGATGGAAATGGCGCTGTGGTCTCTGCTCGGTCCACGCGGCGTCGATGTGCTGGCGTGGGAATCCTTTGGCCTCGGCTGGGTCACCGACGTGGTCAAACAGCTCAAGCTGCCTGACGTGCGCACCCTCAAGGCCGACTACGGCAAGCTCCCCGATCTCAAAGCCGTCGATTTCTCGCGCGACGTGATCTTCACCTGGAACGGCACCACCTCGGGCGTGCGCGTGCCGAACGGCGACTGGATCCCCGCGAACCGCGAGGGCCTCACGATCTGTGACGCAACCTCGGCCGCGTTTGCCCAGAATCTCGCCTTCGACAAGCTCGATGTCGTCACCTTCTCGTGGCAGAAGGCGCTTGGCGGGGAGGCTGCCCACGGCATGCTGATCCTGTCGCCGCGTGCTGTAGCGCGGCTGGAAAGCTACACGCCGCCATGGCCGATGCCGAAGATTTTTCGCATGACCAAGGGCGGCAAGCTCATCGACGGCATCTTCGTCGGCGAGACCATCAACACTCCATCTATGCTCTGCGTCGAGGATTATCTCGACACGCTGCAATGGGCGAAATCCGCAGGTGGGCTGAAGGGCCTGATGGCGCGCGCTGATGCGAACTTCAAATTGCTCGCGGATTTTGCCGCGACGACGCCGTGGATCGATTTCTTCGCCGAGAATCCGGCGACGCGCTCCAACACCTCGATCTGCCTCAAGGTCGTCGACCCGGACATTACACGGCTCGATCTAGCGGGGCAGGAGGCGTTCGTACGGGCCATTGCGTCGCGCCTCGATAAGGAAGGCGTCGCCTACGACATCACCTTCCACCGCGACGCTCCGCCGCACTTCCGCATCTGGGGTGGGGCAACGATCGAGGCGGCCGACCTCGCCGCGCTCACTGATTGGCTCGCGTGGGGCTATGCGATTGAGAAATCCAACCTCGCAAAGGCGGCATAGATCATGGCCCCCCGCGTCCTCGTTTCCGACAAGCTCTCCAAGACCGCAGTCCAGATCTTCAAGGATCATGGCATTGAGGTCGATTATTTGCCTGACCTCGGCAAGGACAAGGAAGCGCTGCAGAAAGCGATCGGTGGCTATGACGGCCTTGCCATTCGCTCAGCGACAAAGGTGACGGCCAAGCTCCTCGGTGACGCGACGAAGCTTCGTGTCATCGGCCGTGCCGGCATCGGCGTCGACAATGTTGACGTGCCTGCCGCCAGCCAGCGCGGGATCATCGTGATGAACACGCCGTTCGGTAATTCGATCACGACCGCCGAGCACGCAATCGCCATGATGTTCGCTGTCGCCCGCCAGCTCCCTGCCGCTGATACCTCCACACAAGCCGGCAAGTGGGAGAAGAACCGCTTCATGGGTGTCGAGATCACCGCCAAGACCCTCGGCGTCATCGGTTGCGGCAACATCGGGTCGATCGTGGCCGAGCGGGCTATCGGACTGAAAATGAAGGTGATCGCGTTCGACCCGTTCCTGTCTGAAGAGCGCGCTCTTCAGCTCGGCGTTGACAAGGTCGAACTGGACGAGCTTTTCCGCCGCGCCGATTTCATCACGCTGCACACGCCGCTTACCGAGAAGACCAGGAACATTATCGACGCAGCATCGATCGCCAAGATGAAGGATGGTGTGCGCATCATCAATTGCGCCCGCGGTGGCCTCGTCGTTGAGGAGGATCTCGCGGCGGCGATCAAATCCGGCAAGGTTGCGGGCGCCGGCGTGGACGTATTTGTGACGGAGCCGGCGGAATCGAGCCCGCTATTCGGCCTGCCGAATGTCGTTTGTACGCCGCATCTTGGCGCAGCGACGACGGAGGCGCAGGAGAACGTCGCCATCCAGATCGCCGAGCAGATGTCGGACTATCTGGTCAACGGTGCCGTTTCCAACGCGCTCAACATGCCTTCGATCACAGCGGAGGAGGCGCCACGTCTGAAGCCGTTCGTGAGCCTTTCCGAGAACCTCGGGTCGTTCGCTGGCCAGCTCACCGAATCGACGATCCTCGGCGTTACCATCGAATACGCTGGCGACGTCGCCGAGATGAACACCAAGGCCCTGACCGCGGCGATGCTCGCTGGTCTGCTCCGGCCGATGCTTTCGGAGATCAACATGGTGAACGCGCCGATCGTGGCGCGTGAGCGCGGCATGGCCGTCGACGAAGTGCGACAATCCCAGCGTGGCGCTTATGAGACCTACGTTCGCCTAACTGTGAAGACAGAGCGGCAGGAGCGTTCTATCGCCGGAACCGTCTTCTCCGACGGACGACCACGCATCATCCAGATCAAGGGCATCAATCTCGAGGCCGGCTTCGGACCGAGCATGCTTTATATCACCAATCAGGACAGACCGGGGTTCATCGGTCGCCTCGGCACTCTGCTCGGAAACGAGAAGGTCAACATCGCTACCTTCAACCTGGGGCGCTCGGCGCCGGGCGAGGATGCGATCTCGCTCATCGACGTTGACGGGCCGGTCAGCGAGGGAGTGCTAGAAAAAGTGGGCGCCCTCGAAGGCGTCGTCCAGGCGAAGCGCCTGAGCTTCTAGCCGTCCTCCACTAGCGGTCGCATCCTGGGTCGAAGGCCGACGCTTTCGCGCCGGTACCTAGCGAGGCTGTGAAGACTTCGATCGTATCGGCCCCGCTCTTGCGCGCGATCGTTCCGAGTTTTTGGATCGTGGTGAAGCAAGGCCCGTTAAAGTCCGAAAAGCTGACAATCAGTGCCGTCTTGTTGAGCAAGGCGGGATCGGGGGGCGGGGCGTAGGCGTAGCGCTCACGTTCGATAATTGGAACGACAGGCACGCCCTTGCCGCGGAGGTGGTAGGCGATTTCGCTGGCGATGCCATAGTGGGTAACAGCAATCCAGTCCGCTCCGGCCGCTTGGCGCATCGCGTCCGCCTCGGCGGCGACTTCATCCCAGCCGCGGATCACCTGTCCGGCGTCGATGCGATAGGGGATCAGGTCACCGGGGTTGGCAGCCGCGACGATACCGATTAGCGATAGTCCCACTCCGACCGGGAAAACGAGGGTGCGCATACCGCCCCAGCGCTCTGTCGGCGCCGCCCCGGCAGCGGCAGCCGCGACGATCGCCAACGCGGGAAAGATCGGGGCCAGCCAGTGGCCCTGTATCTGCTCGTGGAAGGAATGGAACGCCATATAGACGATGAGGGGCAGAGTGGTCAGCAGCAGCAATCCGATGCTGCTGATCGGATAGACCCGCTTCCGGCCGATCCACGCGACCGCGGCCAGGCCGACGAACATCGCCATCAACGGATTGAGCACGGCAAACTGGGTGACGATGAACTCCGAG
>JAYTZZ010000196.1:0-3333 GCA_043741595.1 Hyphomicrobiales bacterium
GCGAGGCCGAGGACGCCGGTATCCGGGCAATCGAGTCGACTGGGCTCACAATCACAGACAACACGGTCGAGGATTGTCGCAACGGCGGCATCCTGGTGCATCGCTGGACCGAAGGCGACGACGGCACCATCGTCACCGGCAACCGGGTGGCGCGCATCCGCGCGAAAGCTGGCGGCACCGGACAGAACGGCAACGGCATCAATATTTTCCGCGCCCACGGCGTGATCGTCGCCAGCAACCACATCGCCGACTGCGCCTTCACCGCGGTCCGGGCGAACTCCGCCAACAACGTGCAGATCACAGGTAACAACTGCTCGCGGAGCGGCGAGGTCGGCATCTACTCGGAGTTCTCCTTCGAGGGCGCCATGATCGCCAGCAACATCATCGACGGTGCGGCGACGGGGATAAGCGTCGTCAATTTCAATGAGGGCGGCCGGCTGGCGGTGGTCTCTGGCAACATCGTGCGCAACCTCACCGGCAAAGGCCCGTACACGCCCGAGCCGCCAGGCTTCGGCGTCGGCATCTCCATCGAAGCGGACGTGGCTGCGACGGGGAACGTCATCGACGGGGCGCCGCGTTTTGGAATGCAGGTCGGTTGGGGGCCATATCTCCGCGATGTCGCTGCGACCGGCAACGTCATCCGCCGCGCGCCGCTCGGCATCGCGGTGACGGTCGTCGAGGGCGCGGGCTCGGCCGTGATCAGCGACAACCTCATCTCCGGGACGACCGACGGCGCCATCGTCGGCATGCGCTGGGCCGAAGCCGTCACGGGCGACCTCGCGCTTACCGGCGCCGAGCAATTCCCCAACCTCATGGTCGAGCGCAACCGCGTCAGCTGACGGCGCGACCCTCGCGCAGAGCGGCGACGAGGCCTGCGACAGGCCGGACTTCACCGACCTTTGTGCCGGTCCGTGTGTTGATCGAAGGCGCGAGGCGATCAGCAAAATGGGCGTGCTCGGATTCCGTCAGAGGCAGGAACGCGTCGATGACGGCGGCCATCGCCGTCTCCGGTCCCCGTTGCGCGCCGTCGCCGCATTTGATCGCGACACCCAAACCGAGTTTCGGGAACGCAGCGCAGAACACGCCCTCGGCACCGCTTTTCACGAATAGCCGATCGCCGAAGAGCGCCAGCGCGTCGGTATCGAAGCGGGCGGTGCCGGCGACCATGAATGGCTCCGCGGTGCACGCATCAACGAGGCGACGCGCGGCAGCAGCGCGCGACGGGGCCAGACCTTCGCCGGTGCCGAGGCGGGCGAAAGCGTGTGCCAGTTTGTCGAGCGGAATGGCGTAGGCCGGGATCGAGCAGCCGTCTTGTGCAGGTTCGCCCAGTTCAGCGCCGGTCATGGCGGCGAGCGCGGCGGTCACCTCGCGCTGGGCGGGATGATCGGGGCGCACGTATCCTTTCGGATCCACGCCGCGATGGCAGGCGAGACAGATGAACCCGGCGTGTTTGCCCGAGCAATTGTCGTGAATGGGCGTCGGCGCCTTGCCGGCGCGGACGAGCGCATCGGCGGCGGGCTTGCTGACGGGCATGTGGCCACCGCATTCAAGGTCGCCCTCCCCTCGTCCCGCGGCAGCCAACATTTTCTGCACGATTGCGACGTGACGCAGTTCGGCGCTGTGCGAAGAGCAAGCAAGCGCCAACTCCGTCGCGCCGAAGCTGTAGCGATCAGCCGCGCCGCTTTCGACGAGCGGCAACGCTTGCAGCGCCTTGATGGCGGAGCGCGGGAAAACGCGACGCTCGACATCGCCAATGGCGGCGCGCCGCTTGCCCTCCGCGTCAACCACGACAATCGCACCGCGATGGATGCTCTCGACGCTCTGGCCGCGGGTGACCTCGACGAGCACCGGGTCGGTCATCGTGCGAGCCACTTGCCCATGCGTTCAATGGACTCGTCAAGGATTTCGTCTCGTTTGGAGAAGCAGAAGCGGACGAAATTCTTGGGGCCGTCGGCATTGTAGAACACCGACAGCGGCACGGCGGTGACACCACCTTCAACGGTCATGCGCTTGCACAGTTCGACGTCGTCGGTTTTGAGCCGCAACGGCGAGAAATCGGCGGTGATGAAATAGGTGCCCTCGCAAGATGCGACTCCGAAGCCAAGGCGCGCCAGGCCAGCGGCGAAGCGGTCCCGTTTCTTTTCAAGATCGCCGGCGAGGTCGCGGTAGTAGGCGTCGTCCTTGGCGAGACCGTAAGCGACGGCGCGCTGCAGGTTCGGCGGGGTGGTGAAGGTCGTGAACTGGTGGGTCTTGGTCACCGGGTCGAGCAGATTCGGCGCGGCGGTGACGTAGCCGACCTTCCACCCGGTCAGCGAAAAGGTCTTGCCCGCTGAGCCGATTCGGATAGTGCGGTCGCGCATCCCCGGCAGTGTCATCAGCGGCGTGTGCTGGCGGCCGTCAAAGAGGATATGCTCGTAGACCTCGTCGCAAATGGCGTAGGCGTCGTGGCGAATGACGAGATCAGCGATCAGCGCCAACTCCTCGACGGTGAAGACGCGGGCGGCGGGGTTCATCGGACTGTTGAGCAGGATCGCCTTGGTCTTCGGGCCGAAGGCGGCGGCGAGTGCATCACGGTCGAGGCGCCAGTCGGGCGGCGTAAGACGGACGAGGCGCGGAACGGCACCGGCGCGGAGAATGACCGGCAGGTAGCAATCGTACAGCGGCTCAATGACCACGACCTCATCACCGGGCTCGATCAGCGCATTGAAACAATCCGAGAGCGCCTCGGTTGCGCCGGAGGTGACGAGCACCTCGGTGTTCCAGTCGATGTCGAGATCGTAGAAACGCTTGCTGGCGGCCGCTACTGCCTGACGCAGTTCCGGCACGCCCATCATGGGCGGGTATTGGTTGAGGCCAGTGGTCAGTTCGCGCGCCGCCATCTCCTTCACGTCAGCGGGCCCGTCGACATCCGGGAAACCCTGCCCGAGGTTGATCGCGTTATGCTCGATGGCGAGGCGCGACATGACCTCGAAGATGGTCATCGGCAAGCCGGTGTAGACGGGATTGGTCGATCGCATTCGTTACTTCCCGGTCGCCTCGCCTTCCGGTTTCCCGCCTGGGCAAGAGTATGGAGGTGGTTGGTGGGGTGCAAGGAAGCAGGCTTATTGCCCGCGGACCGAGGCCAGCTACGGCCCCGTCGTCGGGCCGCCGAGGAGCTGATAGCCGAAGGTATGGCACTGATCGAGGCCACACTGCAGCACGACCGAGACGAGATTGATCGCGAGGATGACGATCACATAGACGCTGAGCGCATCGGCGGCGGTCTTGATGGCGGGGAATGTTCTGATGTTCGCGTTTTCCAGGTATTCGTCGCCACCGACGGCGGCCATCTTG
>JAYTZZ010000197.1:0-3320 GCA_043741595.1 Hyphomicrobiales bacterium
AGATTGATGATGATCAATGTCGCTACAGGAAAGAGGAAGAAGGCAAGCGCGACCAATGCAGCCAGGGCAAGCCCACCGGCGACCTGTCGGCTCGTCGTCACATTGCGAGCGGAGTGATCAGGATGCCGCGTCGCAAGACGGCCGACCGCGGAATTGACGAGAGATTGCCCGCCCGCATCGACGAGGGCCGAACGAATTGCCGTTGGTGTCGATACGCGGAGCCGAGGGCGCGCCGAAGGGTTCGAAACAAGCCAATGAAAGACGGACGACATGACATTTTCGTCGGGTGCGACATAAGCAAGGCGGTCGCCTTCACTCGACATGGCAAAGGTGCCCCGTCGAATCGCGGCGGCGTCGGCTTTGCCGCCCGCGCCAAGTGTCACCACCGGCACGAACGCCAACCCCAAACGCCGCGCTCTGTCGACGTATTGCGATACTTCGCTGCCGGCGTCGCCCACCGCTCCGCCGGGCCGATCGAACGGATCGAGCCTCGCCACGCATCCCCCAGTCGCGCGGTTACTGAACGCCCGCGCGCGGACCCGAATAAGCTATACTCTGACAATTGCCCCCGCGGAAAGATGCAATCCGCCGTTGAACCTCCGAGAGCGATGTTTTTTTTCCGAACCTTGCGCGGCATCGCACTGATTGGCGCGCTATCCGTATTTCTGACGGCAGTTTTCTCCGTCGCGGTACCCGGGATGGGGGGCGAAGCTGTCGCCCAGGACGCGCCGGTCGCCGCTGTGCCACCAGTCGTGATCCCCGATTTCTGGGATCCGCGGCGACGCATCGAACGTCCGCCTGCCGGGACGGTACAGGCGATCCGCTTCATCACGACTGACGACTTTCCGCCGTTCAACTTCCTTGACGCCAACGGCCACCTCACGGGCTTCAACGTCGATCTCTCTCGCGCGATTTGCGCCGAGCTTGCCATACGCTGCACCATCCAGGCACGCGAGTGGAGCGAACTCACCGACCGCCTCATCGACAAAAGCGCCGATGCGGCAATCGCCGGCATTGCGATCACGGCCGAGAACCGCGATCAACTCGACTTCTCCGACATCTATCTGCGGACGCCGGCGCGTTTTGTCGTTCGTCGTGCGGACGCGCAGCTCGAGCCGACTTCGGACGGACTGAGAGGAAAAACCCTCGCAGTCGTGCAACGGACGGCCCATGAGGCTTATTTGGCGGCGATGTTTCCGGAGGTGGGGCGGAAGCTCTATCCAAGCGCGGACGCCGCGCGCGAGGCCCTGAAGAAAGGCGAAGTCGACGCGCACTTTGGCGATGGATTGGCGCTGAGCTTCTGGCTGCAGAGCGAGGGGGCGGCGGACTGCTGTGTCTTCGCCGGCGGGCCCTATCTTGAGTCGCGCTTCTTCGGTCAGGGTTACGCGATCGCGATGGCGAAGGGGCCGACCGAAGTGAAGCGCGCCATCAACGCGGCCCTGCAGGCGCTCTATGAAAAGGGCGTCTACGCCGAATTGTATTTGCGGTATTTTCCGGTCGGATTCTTCTAACTATTTCACGCGATAGCGGACGCGGGCGCTCCGCTCGATGGCGGCAACGGTGAGATCATCGATTTCAAGTTCGTCACGCAGCATCTGCAGGAAGACGAGTTCCTCTTGCTCGACGTGAAGATCGGCTGCGGCGACTTCGACGGCGCACGCGTAGAGCGTCTCGTAAAGACGCGGCGGCAGCGCCGCCTTGATGATGCCCAGCATCTTGTCGAGGCCGTCATCTTCGCGAAGCAACGCGCCGCAGGCGGTGGCGATCGCTACAAGTCGATCAGGATCGAAATCCGCGAAGATCGGCATAGTGCGGACGATGTCGCCAATCTTCATCAGCTCCTTGTCCGTCATCGCACGATCGGCCGCAGAGAGCGTGACCATGGCGTAGATCAGCGCTTCGTGGTGGGTGACGGGCTTCGCCATCTGGTTCATCGAGCCTCGCTTCCTCGTGTCAAATTGCGTGAGGGAACCTATGGTCTCGGCCGCGATATCGCAAGGCTCGCTGGTTGACGGCATGGCGCCGCCTTCCTAGGTTCCCGCGCGCTCGCTCTTAAGGAATGCCGTTTTGTCCGACGCACACCCGCCGCCACTCGACCTGTCGCCTGCCCTGGTCGCCGCGGCGGGGCGCTCGAAGGCGTGGCCGTTCGAAGAGGCACAGAAGATCGTCGAGCGCATCAAGCGTCTTGGCGGCAATCGCGAGATTATCTTCGAGACCGGCTACGGCCCTTCAGGGCTCCCGCACATCGGCACCTTCGGCGAAGTGGCGCGGACAACGATGGTACGGACGGCTTTCCGCCTCCTGACGGAGGACAAGATTCCGACGCGGCTCATTTGCTTCTCTGACGATATGGACGGCCTCCGCAAGGTTCCAACCAATATCCCAAACCAGGAGGCCATGCGCGCTTATCTCAACCAGCCGCTGACGAAGGTGCCCGACCCGTTCGGGGAGTACGACTCCTTCGGCGGCGGCAACAACGCTCGCTTGAGGAAATTCCTCGACCGTTTCGGTTTCGCTTACGAATTCCTAAGCGCGACAGAGGTGTATAGGTCCGGACGCTTCGACGCGACGCTTCTCAAAATGCTTTCCGCCTACGACGAGGTGATGGCGATCATGCTGCCGTCGCTGCGCGAGGAGCGGCAGCAATCATATTCGCCGTTTCTGCCGGTATCGCCGACGACGGGCGCGGTGCTGCAGGTGCCGATCGTCGAACGGAACGTCTCGGCCGGTACCATCGTCTTCCGCGATCCTGACAATGGCGACAAGCTGACCGAGGTGCCGGTCACCGGCGGCCATGTGAAGTGCCAGTGGAAGGCGGACTGGGCGCTCCGCTGGGCGGCGCTTGGCATCGACTACGAGATGTCGGGCAAGGACCTGATCGACTCGGTGAAGCTGTCGACGCGCATCTGCGTTGCGCTCGGCGGCGACCCGCCGGATGGGTTCAACTACGAGCTTTTCCTGGACGAGAATGGGCAGAAGATTTCGAAGTCGAAGGGCAACGGCCTGACCATTGAGGACTGGCTCGCCTATGCCTCGCCGGAGAGCCTGTCGCTCTACATGTTCCATCGTCCAAGGTCGGCGAAGAAGCTCTACTTCGACGTCATCCCGAAGGCGGTCGACGAGTACTTCGTTTTCCTAGAGGCGTACCCGTCCCAAGACGACGATCGGAGACTCGGCAACCCGGTGTGGCACATGCACTCTGGCCGGCCGCCGACGATCGATATGCCGGTGACATTCACAATGCTGCTCAATCTCGCGAGTGCGTCGAACACGCACGACAAAAATGTTTTGTGGGGATTCATACTCAGACATGTGAAGGG